>CAZPDW010000022.1:0-19645 GCA_964585535.1 uncultured Pirellulales bacterium | reverse complement strand
ACATTTGCCAAATCGCTTCGGAGCATCCTGAGGCAGGACCCCGACGTGATATGCGTTGGAGAAATTCGTGACGAGGAAACGGCCAAAATTGCCCTTCAGGCATCGCAGACAGGTCATCTTGTGCTGGCTACGATACACAGCAGCAGTGCGGCGTCGGCACTCATACGACTTCTCGATTTGGGAGTGAGCTCGCTGCTGCTTTCGTCCGGACTGAGCATGGTTGTCTCCCAACGGCTTGTTCGGCGTTTGTGCAAATTCTGCAAGGCCCCCGCCCAGTTGAGCGGCAGGCAAATCCAGGATTTTAAAAAACGCAATATCAACTATGCAAACATAAAACAGGCCGTGGGATGTGATTACTGCCTGGAAAGCGGATACTATGGAAGAACCGCTATCTATGACATACTTACCCTCGACGACGACATTAAGGCCAACATCGCCAATAACACCCTCTCGATTACGCGTCTGCGTAAGGAGGGCGACCAGAGAGGCAAATCCAATCTGCAAAAACAGGGACTGCTCAGGGTGGTCTCCGGGATAACAAGTATCGAGGAGCTGTCCAGAGTTCTGGGGTAAAACTTATGATATTTTACTTGGGCATACTGTTCGCAGCCCTGCTGGCCTGGGTGGGTTTCAAGGTGGGCTTCTACCAGATATGGACCACGCTTTTCAACGTTCTGATTGCCGTTTATTTAGCGATACACCTCAGTGGCGTAATTATAGAGATAATCCCCGCCGCCGGCAGCACCGAAATCAGCAAAACGCTGTGTATGCTTGTCACGGCGACGGCGATTTTTCTGATTTTGCACGGGTTCGCATACGTCTTTCTGCTGAGCCAGTTCAGTGTAACCTTCCCGAAGATACTTGATACTATCGGTGCCGCCTTTTTGGGCTTTCTGACGGGCTTCCTTATCTGGAGCTTTGTCTGCCTTGTAATCTGCACCGGGCCAATCGGGAAAAACGCAGTTGTCCGAACCATCGGCCTTGACCGTCAGGGTTTCAGGGAGGCCAAGATGCAGTCTTACCTCGTCTGGTGGAGTAACCTTCTCGATAAGTTCGCTGCGCCCGGCGACAGCCGCAACTGCACCGAGCAGGCGGTCAACGATATGCTTAAAGTGCCCGCCAGTAAAACGTACAGCAGAAAACCCACACCCAAACAGCCGGCCGACGCTAATTCCGTGTGCGAACCAAACCACATCGAGCAGCCCCCCCACGAGCAAAACACCACCGTAGACAACTCCTTAAAACCGCCGACCTCAATCCCTGCGCCTTAGAATACCACCGGCGACTTCGCGTCCTTTGTTCGATTAACTGTGTGCCTGGTCCAGTATCAGGTTCTTGACCTTTCGACTGGGCAGATTCAGTGCCCCGTAAGCCGCCGCCGCCGCCGAACGCAGTTCCGCAGCGCTATCCTCGGAGCCGACCAGTGAGTAAATGGCGTCAATCGCGGCTTCGTCGAGCAAACAGGCGTTGATTTTTGCCGAGACCGCCAGTGAATTGAACGCACTTATGCGAACATCGGCTGTGTTGTTCTCGTCAAGGGCCATTGCGGCTATTGCCTGCTGGGCGCCCGGGCTGTCGAGATAGGCCAGCACCAGGCCGCTCAACGTTTGGATTCCAGCTCGCTTATCCTTCGTTGCGGCAATCAAAGCATCCCGGGCTATGGACAAATCGAGAACAGGATTTCTTGTTTGTCCCAGCCGGAGCATGGCCCTGACGGAGCGAAGGGCATAAGTATCCGCCATCTCAGCGTTCCACAAGCCGCTCTGGTCGCCGGGTTGTTCGTCGCTTTGGCCCAGCGCATCGGCGAGAATCTCAACCACTAATCGGCTTTCTGCGAACTTCTGCTTCGGACCCGCCTCGGCTATGGCTATGGCTGCACTGTACCTTACAGCCCTGCTGTCAAATGAAAGTGCCGCCGTCAGCGGCTGGGTGGTTCCGATTCGATAGAAAAGCGAGCTTTCGCCGGCCGTTGTCGCCAGTGCCTCCACAGCGCCGAGCGCCACGTACGCGTCCTTGTCCTTGACCGCTCGCACAAGGGCCTGATGAAGGTATTCGGGACCCGCCGTCGTCGCGTAAGTCATCGCGTCGGCGTGACCGCCGCCGAAATACTCCGGCATCGGGATGTCGGTGGATTCGGCCTTGAAAAAGGCGGCCAACCAAAGCCCTATCGCCTGGCCAAAACCGGCGTCCGCCTTCAGCGACCACTCACAGCAGCGCATCGCCATCAGCTCGTTGAAGTAACCTTTGTCCACTTCCCTGCGAACCAACCGGTTGTCCGAGCCGTCCCAGAACCACATATTTGCAAAATTAGCGTCCTGTGCCGGCGCAAGAGACTCAGCGTGATAGTAGTAACTCTCGGCAAGCCGGTAGAACAATTGTGCAGCCGGCAGCCGCGTCGCCGAGGTATCTATCGCCTTTATGCTTGCCTTCGCTAAATCACGCACCTCGGCGGAGCCGTCATTTTCAACGACGTACCTCAGGTACGGCAGCGACTGGGGATAGCCAATTTTACCCAGCGCCTTAATTACCTCGCTTTTCACCGTGACGTCGCGGGTCTGCAGGGCCGCGGCGAGAGGTCTTATCGAATCTTTGCCTATTCGTGAGAGTGCCCAAACAATGTTCGGCGCCTCACCGGCGCGAGCCGGGTCGCCGAGGGCATCGAGCATATACATTATTGCGTACTCGCCGGCGTTCTGCAGGCGTTTTATTGCCGCGAGCCGGCCTCTGGACGTACCGCTGAGCCGTTTTATCTGCTCAACGATTATTTTCGGGTCCGAACGGCGTATAAACCTGCCCTGCTCAATTATATCAAGCACCTTACCCGCCAGCGTCGCTAACTCGGCATCGGAAGAGTTGTCTTTTGCCTTCAACAACAGCGAATATCCCTGCGGGTTGTCCATACTGAGCTCAAGCAGCGAAACAGGGTCCGGCTTACTTTCAACAATCGCCTGGGCGTAACCCTTGGCAAGATCCAGCCGGCCTATCACGGTGTAATGCAAAAGGTCGTTGAAGTTGTCCTCGAGCGTCTGGCAAAAGGCGGAGCCGGCCAGAAGAAGTCCCATAAAAACTATTGACGCAAACGTTCTTGCTTTAAGCATCGACATCTCTCCAATCACAAATCCGATTCATCACCCGAATCCGTAAGCAATTATAATAATCGTCCTTGGACATTCCATACTATAGACAAATCGTCCTTCTGTCAACTGAAAACCATCTTCAGTGCTCCAAAAGACGATTTTTCAGTCCTCTTCGAGCTTGTCATACCAGTTTTTCTTCAGGAACACACTGGTAACGACCAATACGGCAGTGCAGAGCCATAGCTGGCGAAACTCACGGATGACCAAATATATGGGAATCAGGGTGAACATCAACTGCCAGACAATTCCCACCGCCACGTTCACCATATCCCTGGCAAAGGCCGAATTGGGCCTGAAGGCGGCATCTTCGGCGCAAACCATTTTGCGAATCGGTCCCCAGAAACCCCACGGGCGAACCCGCCTGTAAAAATCCTTCAGGACATTTTCATCGTCCGGCTGGGTAAGCAAGCTCACCGCCACCGAGACGGCTGCGCTTATCAGGAGGATGGCGGGAAAACCATACACAATCGTCGGCACATCGGGAAAAAACTTTGCGAAGGCCAGCGCCGAGGCAATACCCGATACCATACCCGCAAAGTACCCGAAGCCGTTCAGCCGCCACCAGTACCACTTGAGAACGTTGGGGGCAATGTATCCGCCGTACAGACCGCCCACTATCCAGCGTGTTACCGTATGAATCGATTCGGTCATAAAACCGAACACCAGCCCGACGGCGACTATCACAATTGAGCTGATATAGCCGACATAAACAAACCTCCTGTCGGAGGCGTCGGGATTGATATAGCGTTTGTATATGTCGTTGGTCAGATAGGCGGCGCCGGAGTTGACCGTGGAATCGAACGTGCTCATAAACGCCGCCAGCAACCCGGCTACAACAAAACCGATTAGGCCGGGAGGTAGAAAGTTATTGACGACGTACGGCAGAATCTGCTCGAAATCGACATCGGCCCCCATCACGTTAAGATTATCGCTGAAGAACACCAATCCCAGCACGGTAATGCCCGCTATCATAAGATACCGCGGTATGTAGAGCGCTACGGACACGCAGCCGCACATCAACGCGGATTCCTTCGCGGTTCGCGTTGACAGCATTCGCTGCATATCCTTGTTGGGCGGTGGGCCCGCCATACTCGCTAAAATACCCTTGAAAAGCATCATTATGAAAAACAGGCCAAAGAGCGACCAGCCGTCTGCGTGAATTTTATCCATAACCGCCGGCATAAGTGTTGACCAGTCGAGGTTGAGATGCCATCCGAAGAACAGCTCCTTCCAGCCGGCCGGCACCATTGCCGTTATCTGCTCCGGGCTTGTCCTGGCAATGGCAATACCGGCTATGAAAAATGACGCTATCGTCAGAATAACAAATTGAATGATGTCGGTGAGGACAACGCTGTACATTCCCCCAAGAATGACATAGATAGTCGTTATACTCATAAAAATTACCGCATACATATTGGCGGAGATATCCCACGGCAGGAAGACCACAGAAAACTTACCTATCCCTTTGAAGGCGTAAGCCATAAAGCCGACCGTTGCAACCATCGCAAAAACGACCACGCTAAGGTGCGAAAGCTCCCCACCGAGCTTGTCGCCGAATCGCGTGCGAATCCACTCGGCGCCGGTCATTACCCCCGACCGCCTCAGCCAGATGGCGAGAAATATCATATAAACCACCTGGTTAAAAGTGGGCCAGACCCACGGTACCCAGGCGCCCTTGAGACCATAGACAAAAAGCGCGGTCACCAACCACATGGTCCCGGTAATATCAAACATACCCGAAGCGTTTGAAATGCCGAGAAAATACCACGGTATGTTCCTGCCGCCCAAAAAATACGAGTCGAGGTTCCTGGACGCCTTGCGGGAAAGCAGCGAGCCGGCGACCACAATTGCTACGAGATAGCCGAGGATTATGCTAATATCAATATAGTGCATATACTATTCTCCTGTGAAAGCGCGCCGGCTAAAATCCGGCGTGGTTACAAGAAACGTTCTGACCTTGGCGCTCCAACTGCGCCAACCGAAGCCGCCAGCTTCATAAAACGAGCAGCAGTGTAATCAAAAAAGCGCTTATAGCCGTCGCAAAAATAACTCTCCGAGCCGAAATTGTCCCTGTCGAACGGCGCCCGGTCCTTCATACAGCCGCCCCGGCAAATATCAAGATGCCGGCATACAAGGCATTTGTTACACAGATTCTGTTTGCGGCGTGCAAAATCCCTTTTCTTTTGGCTCGCCGCAAGCTCCGCTATCGGCGTCTCGAATATGTTGCCCAACCGCCATTTCGGCTCCACGAAAAAATCGCACGGAAAACAATCGCCCGTATGCTCGACGACAATGTACTGGCTGCACTGCCTGTCAAAGGTACATATCGTATGCCTGCCCGTGACATAGTACGACAATATCGAATCGAAATCACGGATGCTTATTTTCTGTGGTCCGTACTCATACCAGCGGTCGAACAGCCGGCACAGAAACTCGCCGTACTGCTGCGGGCTGACGGAAAATTCCGCCACCTCGCCCGTTTCTGGTTCAAGCTCTACGCAGGGTATAAACTGCAGGTACTTGATGCCGTTTTCAACAAAAAAATCGAATAGCTCATCCGGATGAGCCGCCGTCTTGTCGTTGAGCAGCGTAAGCGTATTGAACTCGACCTTGTACTTTTTGCAGTTTTCAATGCCCCGCATCACCCTGTCGAAAGTGCCCCCGCCCGAGTGGTCCACACGATAGTAATCGTGCAGTTCTTTCGGTCCGTCAATACTTATCCCGACGAGAAACTTGCTCTCGTACAAAAACTTACACCACTTCTCATCCAGCAGTAGCCCGTTGGTCTGCAGGGCGTTGCCAATTTCCTGGCCCGGCCTGCCGAACTTTTTCTGAAGCTCGACTGCCTTTTCGTAAAACTCCAGGCCCATCAGCGTCGGCTCGCCGCCCTGCCAGGAAAAACCCGACATTGCAAACCCAAGTCCCAAATAATCTTTGATAAGCTTCTCCAGAACCTCGTAGCTCATTCGCTGCCTGCCGGTGCCTATCTGCGGCGCCCTGTTCTTATAAAAGCAGTATCTGCAGTCGATATTGCAATCGGAACCGGACGGTTTAATCAATAATGTAAATGGCTGCATCTTTGTTATTTCGACAGATTAACCAGAGCGCCAAGCGCTTGTGTAAAGCCCGGGTTAATAACGAGCGCTTCGGTATAAGCCGGGACAGCATCTTCATTGCTCTGCCGGCTTTGTCTGTTGCCGGCTGCTTTTCCATAGGCCTATGTTACCATACAATCCGGCCCGGCGAAACAACATCTCCATTAAGCCAAACCGCTGCACCGCTCGCAACGTCAAGCTGCAACAGGCGGACGAGCCATAATTTTCCTCTCTGAGTTTCTCTGAATTTTTGTTGTTAATCTACTCGCCGGCTATATAATCCGCTCGCCCGGCTGATGTTTCTTTGCCGAATACGTTTTGACAGCCGGCAAATGATGCAAACGAACCGGTAATTCGGCAAGGCCGGAATTCAAACGGCAAAACTTGAATGCAAGATTCGGGGTCGCACAATGAAAAAGCTCGTTCCGACTAAAGTGTTTCTGACCAAAGGCATCGGCCGGCATAAGTATCAGCTCAAATCCTTCGAGGAGGCCCTGCGGGTCGCCGGGCTGGCCCAGCAAAATATCGTCCAGGTCTCTTCGATTCTTCCTCCTAAATGCAAAGTCATCAGCAGGGAAAAGGGACTCAAGCAGCTCGCTCCGGGCCAGATATGCTACTGCGTTATGGCGCGTGCCGACACAAACGAGCACGGCCGGCTTGTCGCCGCATCGGTCGGCATCGCCGTGCCCAAAGACACGAAAAAGTGGGGCTATCTCAGCGAAGTTCACGGCCACGGTATGAACAGCACCGAAGCCGCCGATATGGCCGAAGACCTCGCCGCCGGCATGCTCGGCACCACACTCGGCCTTGAAGTTGACCCGAATAAGGCCTGGTCCGAAAAAGAGCAGGTCTATAAATCAAGCGGCCTGATTATCAGAACCTCAAATATAACACAGACCGCTCGCGGACAACGAAAGCTCTGGACCACAACGGTCGCAATGGCAACATTCCTTTTCGACTGACCGCACGGTATCCGGTACGGCAGGTGTACACGATGAACAGAGCAAGCAATTTCGGCAATCTGTCCGGGGAATACTCAAATCCCGAAAACGCCGCCGTCGTGATTGTCCCCGTCCCCTACGACCGGACAAGCACCTGGGGTAAAGGCGCCGACAAAGGCCCGGCCGCCATAATCGATGCCTCGGCAAATATGGAACTGTACGACATCGAAATCGATTCGGAAGTGTACCGGCTCGGCATATTCACCGACGAGCCCGTAAAAGAACAATCCTCGCCGGAAAAAATGGCCGGAGCGGTGGCCGGCAGGGTCGCCAAGCATATAAGCTACGGCAAATTTACCGTACTTCTCGGCGGCGAACATTCCGTCAGCATCGGTGCCGCAAAGGCACACGCCGAAAAATATCACAACCTCACCGTTCTGCAGTTAGACGCCCACGCAGACCTCAGAGACGAATACGACGGCTCAAAATATAACCACGCCTGTGTTATGGCCAGGATAAAGCGGTTCTGCCCCGTAGTGCAGGTCGGCATCAGGAGTATGGACGCATCTGAAAAAAAATCCATCGAAAAGGAAAACACATTCTTCGCAAAGGATATCCACAACAACACCGGCTGGATAGCAAAAGTCATCAGCCGGCTTACCGAAAACGTTTATATCACCATCGACCTCGACGTCTTCGACCCGTCGATAATGCCCTCGACAGGCACACCCGAACCCGGCGGACTGTTGTGGTATGATGTTTTGCATTTATTAAAAACCCTCTGCAAAAAAAAGAACCTCGTCGGCTTCGATGTCGTAGAATTATGCCCGAACCAAAACAACAAGGCGCCGGATTTTCTCGCCGCCATGCTCATTTACAAACTGCTGAGCTACAAATTCAGGAACGCAAAATGAATAAGAAGGACTATCTAAAAAACCCGGTCGAGCATATTGGTATAAAATCGTTCGATTCGACAAAAATCATCGATGCGATGCGGAAGATGTCTTTTTCCGCAAGAGATACCGCCCACGCCGCGGACCTGCTCGGCGAGATGCTCAACGACGCCGGCTGCACCATTTTTCTCTGCATTGCCGGAAGCACAAGCGCCGCCGGCTGTATGCAGATTTACGCCGATATGGTCAAATATAATATGGTCGATGCCGTCGTCGCCACCGGCGCAACAATAGTCGATATGGACTTTTTCGAGGCGCTCGGCTTCGAACATTACCGGGGAAGCCCGAACGTAGATGACGGCCAGCTGCGGCAGCTCTACATCGACAGAATCTATGACACGTTCATTGACGAAGAGCAACTCCAAATCTGTGACAATACCGTAAAAAAAATCGCCGATTCGCTCGAGCCAAGGCCCTACTCCTCACGCGAGTTCATCCGCGAGATGGGCAGGTTCCTCGTCGATAATGCAAAAAAGAGAGATTCGCTCGTCCAGGCCGCCTACGAAAATGATGTCCCCGTGTTTTGTCCTGCCTTCTCCGACTCCAGCGCCGGCTTCGGCCTGGTAAAGCATCAACTCGAAAACCCGGCCGACCACGTCTCTATCGATTCGGTGAAGGATTTCCGCGAGCTTACGCAAATCAAAATCAACTCGCCCGTTTCAGGGCTGTTTATGATTGGAGGCGGCGTACCCAAGAACTTCGTCCAGGACACCGTCGTCTGCGCCGAGGTGCTCGGCAAAAAAGTGGATATGCACAAGTACGCCGTCCAGATTACCGTCGCCGACGTCCGCGACGGCGCCTGCTCAAGCTCAACGCTCGCCGAGGCCCGTTCCTGGGGCAAGGTCGCCGCAGGCCGTAACCAGATGGTCTATGCCGAGGCAACAAGCGTCCTGCCGTTAATTATCAGCTACGCCTACCACAAAAAGGACTGGCAGAACCGCAAAAAACACCACTGGACTAAAATCTTCCAATAATTTGCAGTCACTCCTTTCCGATTTCCCTGTGTTTTCGCAGCCATTTTCTCGCCCAGTTTTCGGCCTCTTCGGCTGTGCGTATATCTACCTCCAGTTGCGCAATGTACATTTCTTGGGCCAACTGGCCCACCATCGGGCCGGGCTCTGCGCCTAATCGAATCAGGTCGTGACCGTTCAGCAGGGGTTTGGGCTGAAGCTCAATGTCACCGAGTGCATTTATACGCCTGCGCAGCTTGCTCAAAGCACCTAATTCTGCTCCCGAGGCCTTTTGAATCGCCCTCTGCAGCTCGTATAAATCCCGGAAGTACGGCTCGGCCAGTACCAGTTTCAACTCAGCCAGGGACATCTCCTCGTCGAGTAACCTGCCCCTGCCGGCCAGAAGAAACAGGATATGTTTATTCTGTTTTCTGCTCAGCTTCAAAATCCGGCACTTATCGAGAGCAAATGCAGTCTCACAGCCGGCGAAAAAACCGGCCAGAGCCAAAGGAAAACCCACATCTCGCCTCAGATAGCCCAGCACGCCAATGCCGAGCTCAGCCGAGTTACCTGCAAAACCCGGAAAAATCGCCTCAGCAAGGTGAGTCTCGACAAGCTGTGAAGACCCGGCGGAGCGGTTGGGATTGGTCAAAATTCCCTCAAGCTCCATTGCAATCCGCTCGCCGCTTATCCTGGCGATGTTATGTGCGCCTTTGCAGATTGCCGCTTTCGTTTCCGGCTCGATGACGAAGTCAAGCTGAGCAGAGAAACGCACCGCCCGCAGCATCCTAAGATAGTCCTCACCGAACCGCTCGGCCGGCTTTCCGACGGTTCTAATCAGGCCCTTCTTCAGGTCCTGCCGGCCGGCGAAATAGTCTATCACTTTTTTCTCAGTGGGGTCATAGAACATCGCATTTATGGTAAAATCTCTCCTGGCGGCGTCTTGTTTTGCGGTAGCAAATCTGACCGCCGACGGGTGTCGACCGTCGGTGTAATCGCTCTCGAGCCGGAACGTAGCCACCTCGACCTGCCTGTCGCCGAGCAATACAATAACAACACCGAACCGGGCCCCGACCTTCAAGGTGCGTTTGAACAGTTTCATTACGTCCGCCGGCCTGGCATCCGTCGCGATATCGAAATCATTCGGCCGTCTGCCGAGCAGCATATCGCGCACGCACCCGCCTGCCAGCAGCGACTCGAAGCCCTCTCGCCGTAATCGCCTGACTATCTTTATAGCCGCCTGCCTGTTCGTCATTTACCGGCCCTTTGTAATATCGTCACCGCCATAGTCCCCCACTGCCGCCGTTCAATCACGGTAAGCTCGCCATAGCTATCAGATAAAACCACATCTTTTTGCGTCCTGACAACGACGAAGCCCGCCGGGGCGACCTGCCCCGAAACCACATCCAGCAGAGCCGCCAGAGCCGACCCCACACCGCTCTGTCTCGTTTTTGCATAAGGCGGGTCAACAAATACAAGCTCGCACTTGCCCCGGTCTGCATCGACAGGGGCGCCGACCTTAAAGGCATCGGCCCTTATGACTTTCGAGCGGTCTGCGAAACCGGCCTTTTCTATGTTCCTCTCCAGGACCGCAAGGGTTTTCGAGTCTTGCTCGACGAAGGTCACAAACTCAGCGGCCCTGCTCAGGCATTCGAGTCCTAAAGACCCGACACCACAAAACAAATCCGCCGTCACCTTACCCGCCGGCAGCCCATAGCCGTAAAGCACACTGAAAAGCGACTCCTTGACCCTGTCCGTAACAGGTCGAGAACCCCACGAGCCGGGGCCGACTAACTTCATACCACGCCTTGAACCGGCAATTATCCTCATATTGGCACTGCCTGCGATACACCATTAGTATCGGCTTCATTTACCCTTAAAGCGCGCCGATTGTAGCGGCAACGGCCTTTGCAGTCCATTGCAAAACGCTGCCGGCCGACGGTGCACGCCCCTCCCCCCAAAAACTCCTGTGAGCAGGGTATATCGGCGAAGAGCAGTCGCACCCATTGGCTGTTATAAAGGACATTTGAACAACGTCGTATTTTCTGCGTAAAAGACAGAGGCGCCTGAGCAGAAATCAACGCATACGCCCGGCAGGCCGAGCCGTGATGTCAAAGACTTATGAAAAGGATGGGAAAATGAAAAATATCGTAACTCTACTGGCAATTTCGCTTGCGATGGCCCTGGTAGTCACAGCGTCCGAGGGGAAAAGTAAAAATGCCAAGGACGAACCGGGAAAAACAAAAAAAACGCCGGATTTCACTCTAAAAAACTATGACGGAAGTACCGTTCGCCTCTCGGACTACAAAGGCAAAATCGTCGTTCTGGAATGGCTGAATTACGACTGCCCGTTCGCCAGATACGTCCACGAGCATAAGCCCACAATGGCCGATTTGGCCGAGAAGTATCGCAAAAAAGGTGTCGTCTGGCTCGCCGTCAACAGCACAAATTACGCCACAAAAAAGCAAAATAAGGCCTTTGCCGAAGAGCACAAGATTGATTATCCCATACTCGACGACCATTCAGGCAGGACCGGCAGGGCATACGGGGCAAAAACCACGCCGCATATGTTCATCATAGATGCCAAACGTAATATCGAATATAACGGCGCCATCGACAACGCACCCCTGGGTAGAAAACCCGACGGCAAAGATGTCGTCAACTATGTGGACAGGGCCTTAGCCGAGCTTCTCGCCGGTAAGAAAGTGACGATAAAGAAGACAGCCCCTTACGGCTGCACCGTCAAGTACACCAAATAAACCACAACAACCGGGCTCAATCAGAAAATTAACCTGCCGATTTCCACGGCACATTGCCTGAATTTGTCCGCAGGCAGCGTTACCGTCCGCCATTTCGGGCTGCGCCGTTTCATAAACTTCACATAGTCGTCCAGCCCGACGGCAAAGAACACATACCTGTTATTGTCGAACTCGAAAACATCCCTGCCGTCGAAATCGACGTCGATATTTTCGACCTTGTATGCAAAAATAAAAAAGGCCCTGTGCCCTTCGCCAAACACCTGCTGCCAGGCAGACAAGCCGTCCACGTCCTCGGCTGTTACCCAGCACTCGAGAGACGCCAGACCTTCCATGCTCGTCCCCGTAAATTTTCTGCCCTTTACTTCGGCAATGACAATCCGGCCGGCAGGAAGATACAACAAAAAGTCAAAGCTCTTTATGTTGGTATGGCCGAAAGCGGCCCTCTTGTGCTCATCGGCGGCAACGTACTGAATCCGATGCTCAATCAGCCAACTCTCGAACGCCTTCTCGTATTGATTGGCTGTGGTATCTCGCATCTGGTCTTATTTAGTCAGGCCGTCGAGGAAATGAGATTCACTAATAGTCTTCTGCTTTCCGGTAGCCATCTCTCTGATAATCAATTGGGTGAGAACAATCGGCCTATCATATCCCACAATAATGCAATTCCGTGCGTTCAACGCTGCGGCCTCTTTCAACTGCTTGCTCAAGTTACCTGTCTTATAACTAAAGGCCGCTGAAAAACCTTTCTGTCGTATCTTACTAACCAATCCCATATCATATCGAGTGTCAAGCTTATCGGCGCAGGCAACAAAGTAATCCAGGCCCACAGACCCAAGCTTATCTCTCAGCAGTCCCTTCTCACGGAGGAGCTCCTCCAGGACGCAATCACCCATTCCCATTCCCGTGGCAGGTATAGTCGGCCCGCCAAAATCGTGCAGCAGATTGTCGAATCGCCCGCCCCCGCCGATGGCACGAAGCTCGCCTCCAATATCATGAACCTCGAAAACAACCCCTGTGTAATAAGCCAAACCTCTTACTATACTCGGGTCAAAAACACAGTAATCAGACACACCCATTTGGTCAAGGCAGACAAAAATCTCATTCAACTGGCTAAGGTCATTGCCAAGAGCGTCATCTGCCTGAACCACTTTTTCAACCTCGTTGACACTCTCGACGGACATGAAGTCCGCTACCCTCTTGACCACATCCTCGTTGCCCACCTGGTCAGTGAGCAACTCGTAAAATTGCTCTGCCGGCAATTTGGCTTTCTTGTCGAGCAACGGGTACAGTGCGTCCAGCTTGTCCTGGTAAATGCCGCATTTGCGGAGTACGGCGGCCAACAGTTTTCGGCTCGATATTTTGACTTTGACGTCGTCAGATGTCAGCCCAACGTCACGGAGATAGTCTATGGTCGCGAAAATAACTTCGGCGTCGGCTCTACAACTGTCCACCCCGATGATGTCGATATTCCACTGGTAAAACTCGCGAAGCCGGCCCTTCTGAGGCCGTTCCGCCCGGCACAAACGCGGTACAGAAAACCATTTAATCGGCTTGGCAAGCGAGTTGATTTTCTGATTTACCATCCGAGCAAGTGTGGGCGTTATCTCAGGGCGAATTGCAAGGTCCCTGCCGCCGCGGTCCTGAAGTGAAAAGAGCTGCTCGGCGATTTCATCTCCGCTTTTAACCTGGTACATTTTAAGGTATTCGAATATCGGCCCGTCGTATTCTTCGAAGCCGTTGCGGATAGAGACCCTCTTCCAGCCGTCCACAATCCAGTTATGAACTGCCATCTCTGCCGGATAAAAATCCCTCGTCCCTTTCACGGCACGTATCTTCATCTTGCCCTCTTCTTGGCCCTGGTCTTGTTGCGCTTCAGCTTCTTCTTTTCGTTTATATTATTGTGAAACTTAATCTTGATATACTCTTCCATCTGTTTATCGTTGGTAAAATGCAGCTCATAGTCGTATTCTCCTTCGACATAATCACACGTGCTGTGCTTGTATCCCCTGCAAATCCTCGGCCGCCTGTCGTATATCCTGCAGGAAAAATCCTTCTCGGACAAATGCCTGCACTTGTTATTTACATTAAGATACCAGTCCCCGTCCTCCACAAAAACCGTAATATCCTTGTGGCATAGATACCACCTTATGTCGTCATAGTCGCCCTCGTCCTCCGGCGTCTCAATTGGAAGCGCAAAATACCTGCAGCAAAGCCCCGTACACTTTTCACACTGACTCTTTTTTCTCTTGGCCATTACAAAGCTGACTCCAAACACAGCACTACACATCAAACGCTACACATTGTAGAATATAAGCTATCAGCCGCCGGGCGTCAAGAAAGGCACATAACGTCAGAGTGCTAAATGAGTGCAAACAAAGTGGAAATAATATACGCCGATGACGACATCATCGTCGTCAACAAGCCCACCGGCGTATCGGCCACCAAAGACCGCTCAGGCCTGCCGCAGCTCATCGACCTGCTCAACGAGCAGCTAAGCCCTCAGCCCACCAAGCTGCGCCTCGTCCACCGGCTCGACAAGGACACCTCCGGCGTAATGCTCCTTGCACGCAGCAAAAAAGCTCAAACCCTTCTCGCCGGTTACTTTCAGGACAGGAAGGTCCGCAAAACCTACCTCACCCTCATCAGAGGTAAAGTCGCCGACCGGCAGGGCACGATAAACGCGCCGCTAAGCAGAAACCCGAGAAATACAGAGTTTATGCGCATCGACTTCAGCAGCAGGGGCAAAGAGTCAATTACCGACTGGCGACTGTTGGCGGACTTCGGCGATATCGCCCTTTTGGCCGTTCACCCGCTCACCGGAAGAACACATCAGATTCGTGTCCACCTGCCCGGCACTGGACTGCCCCTGGCAATCGACCCTCTTTACGGCACGGGACTGCCGCTATATCTGTCCGACTTCAAGCCCAACTACCGGCTCGCAAAAGGCAAGACCGAAAGGCCCCTCATCGACCGCCTAACACTCCATGCCTACCAGCTCGAACTGCCCGACCAGAAAGGCCGTCGCCCGAATATATTCATCGCCCCCCTCGATAAAAAACTCAAGGCCGTCCTGAAAATGCTCACAAAACACAACCCCGCCGGACCCGCCGCCTTCACAAACCCCGACGACTTTACAGCAATCATCGAAGCTCGAATGCTGGAGATTCAATTCAATGCGCACCTCCTGTGAGTGACGATGTAAGGGGTAGTCTTTGAATTATCCTAAGCCCTTACGGCACGAGGAGGCGCGTTATGGTCAAGCAACATTCTCTGATGGAATCCCTATCGCCCGACCTGCATAGCTTTCTCAAAAAGACAAACAAGAATCTATCATTACCCGACAAGAAGTTCATCCGGGATGCACTGGCCGGTCGGCGGGTATTGGCTTGTCGAAGCGCATCCGGATTTAACCGACCGCCTGATTGCCTTTGGCCGGCCGCCACCGGGCAAAGCCGACTTTGTTCTGTATCGGGGGGCGATGAAGCAATGGACGCCTGCCTCCGGCTTCGGAGGACTCTATTATGAACAAGCCTGCCGAAAAACCCCTAAGTTTGAGAAAATTTTCCTTGACAAGATGCCTCTGCTCAGAGTATGCTTCTTTTATCTGCGGATGTAAAACCAGAATGCGGTTTTGGCCGTGGCTTTCATTCGTGCATTTGGGGGCAGGCAGGCTTACGTACATCACAAGTTTCCGCAGGAGGCGGAGAATCGATGTGCACTTCGTCTATTTATTTTGTGTAACTGCGCTTATCGTGCAGTTTAAGGGCGAGTATTGCTTAGTTTCAGAGTCCTATAATATGGAGTCCGCCAGGTGTGTTTGGGCACAACACTAAAATGCTTAGTCACACAGGTGCAATAGAAAACCCGAATCCTGTGAATGTAGGCAGTTTAGAGTTGACAGAGTGGGTCAAAATAGGTAAAATACGTCTAAATGTTATAAGACCGTTATTTTATGAAACTGTATGTGTAAGGAAAACAAGAGAATGATTATCGGCAAGGACATAAGGTCAAGATAACTTTTTTTTACTAAGGGGGAAAGAGAAATGAAAACTCTACGAAAACTCTCAAGGAAGTATCGGCTCAAACGTATCTTTATATATGCGGTGATATTAGAGACGATATTTTTCAGACCGGTGGTGCCTTCTGTGGCAATCGCTGAGCCGGTGTATGACAGTAATCCGCTCGGTTCAGCATCGGTAGATGTGGGCACAACGACTACCGTGACAATGAACACTGCCAGAGCGGTCATCGACTGGGAAAGTCTGGACACCTCGGAAAATGAAATTTTGCAGTTTGTGAAGAACAGCGGTGGTTTTGTGGCGCTGAACAGAGTCATTGAGCCAGGCCTGACGCAGTTTGACGGCAAACTTTACGGCAACCAGGGACATATCATTATCGTCAATCCCAGCGGCATTGTCTTTGGACCTACGGCTTTTGTGGACGCCTACAAGTTCACCGCTTCAGGGCTGGACCTGAAAACATCTCTTGACGAGTTCATGAAAGACGCGACCGAGCTCATCGAGTTCAAGGGCGGCAACGGAACGGTGGAGAACTACGGCAAGATCACCGCTGAACAAGTCAATCTTATAGGCAGTCAGGTTATCAACGCGGGCGTTATAAGCAGCCCCGGCGGTTTAGTCGTGATGGCTGCCGGTGACGAAGTCCGGCTCGGACTCGAAGGAAGCGACATCGTCGTTGAGGTCGATATGACCAATGCGGCCGACCACACAGTTGAAAACAAACGCGATTCAAAAAAGGACCCGAATCCGATTGATGCGGATGATGGAACCGTAGTAATTCTTGCCGCCGGCGACATATTCTCGACGGCTATTGAGGGAATAGATACGCTGCGGGCCGAGGCCAAAGGAAATGTGAGTTTTACGGGAGATGTAACTGCTGAGAGCAGTATTGATATAGAAGCGGCGGGCGATATTACAACAGAGGGCCTTGAGGCCGGCAGCCCGACTGCTGATGAGGCAAGCATCCGCGTAAAGAGCACCGACGGCAGCATCGAGACCGGCTACCTCAATGCGCAAGGTCGTGCCGACGCCTCCGTTGTTGTCATTGCCGCCAGCGGCCTGGCAATTGAGGGTGACAGCAGCAATGGTGCAGTTTCGGCAAAGGCCAATAATGTTCCCAATGCGGATGAGGCGAACGCCGATATATGCCTGCAGGCCGGAGATGACATCACAATTGACGGTAAAGTCGAAGCGGAGGCGCACGGCAAGAAGGCCTCAACCGCAAAAGTTCACGTTCACGCAGGCGGCGACGTCGATATAGACGCTCGCAACGGCCAGGTGTCGGCGTGGGCGGAGACCTCCGGAAACAACATCGGAGGAACGGGAACCGCCGACGCAGCCGTAATCGTACATGCCGGAGGCAGCATCGATATTGTGAGAAACGGCAGCAGTGACCCCGTCCGAGCACGGGCCAAGGTTGCCGGCGGGGGACTGAAAGACCTGTGGTCTGATGGTGAGGAAACCGACAAAGACGAGACAGATAACGGTGCCCATGCCAAGATAGAAATAGATGCCCAATACGACGGTGATTGCCCCGGCTGCGGCGACACAGACACTGACACCGATACGGATACCGACACCGATACCGATACGGATACTGATACAGACACGGACACAGACACCGACACGGATACCGATACGGATACTGACACCGATACCGATACAGACACCGACACCGATACGGATACCGATACGGATACAGATACGGATACAGACACCGATACTGACACCGACACCGATACGGACACCGATACGGACACCGATACCGACACCGACACCGACACGGATACTGATACCGATACGGACACGGACACCGATACTGATACCGATACCGACACTGACACGGACACGGATACGGATACAGACACCGATACAGACACCGATACTGACACCGACACGGATACTGACACGGACACCGACACTGATACCGATACGGACACAGATACCGATACGGATACTGACACTGACACGGACACTGATACCGATACGGACACAGATACCGATACGGATACTGACACTGACACGGACACGGATACCGATACGGACACCGATGTGGATGAGGTTCCGCCGATACATGATGAGCAGATTAAGGCAGCGGGCTGTCCGGCCCTGATGAACTGGCTGGGCGGTGAGCTCGGACTCGAGGCAGAGCAGCTTGACATATACATTGCGAATGCACTGGCCGTCTCGCCCGACGTTCAGCCGTGCAGTATGTGTGCACAACTTAAGGGTGCGGCCTTTGCTCTGATGGATGCAGACGGAACGCAGGTGGCTGCCCTTGCTCAGGTGATTAACGAAGTTGCCGGGCCGACGCCGCCTTCGCCGGAGCAGATGGCGTTGATAGCCGCCGCCCTGGAGAACCCCGAAGAAGGGACGCAGTACGCCTTAGCAGGGCAGTGGCTCGACTCCCTTGTCCAGTACGTAAGCATTCTGACCGACCAGATGAAGCTGCCTGCCGACGAGGCGTTATCGATTGCGGCCAAATATACCGAGCCCGTTCTGACCGGTGACAACACCGCTCTTGCGGCCTATGTTCAGGCACAATTGGCGGGGTTTGGCGGCTGAGAGCAGTTTTGGTTAAAAGTAAAGACAAAGCCGTTGGGGTTTTCACCTCAACGGCTTTTTTGCCTGTGTTCAGGGAGATGCTCCACGATGCGGTATCATTCCATATCATGCGGTGAGCTGTCCCGACAGGCGTACTTGGCGAGGCGTATGACGAGTTCCGCCATTTGCTCACGCACGACGTCGGCATTCTCATAAAGGTTCTTCAATGCCAGGTCATTGAAGACTTCTGCCGGCGCCAACAGCATGAATCTGCCTTTTCCGGCTTGCTTTTCCGAGAGCAGGTCGCAACTGTATGTATCCCTCAGCCACTGCTCTTCGGAGATATGGAATCCGCCTGAGGTAAGCGTGACTATCGGCTGGATTCCTTCGACCTTCACAGGCGGCGCAGCCCTGTATATGTAGCAGCGAAAGATGCCTTCGGTCCATTTGCGCAGGCCGTGTACGTTCATCGGCTGACGAAAAAGCTTTTGTTTATATGTGTTATCGATTTTTACTTTGAATCCGAATTTATCCTGAAGCTGCCTGCCCGCCCGCGACTGCAGAGACGGGACCGTTGCGACATAGACAACCGTCTTGCCGCCAGCCAGGTAACTGTCGATTATGGCCAGTTGAGCAGCCGAGTAGCGTTTTGTGGGCGCCGAGAGGACCAGAGCTTCGTATTTGCGTTTCATATTCTTCGACGCCCAGGGTCTCAGTTGAGGCTCTTTGGTGAGCTGGCCATAGAACGAGAAGAAGCCGCCGCTCTTTTTCGTCATATATTTCATCGCGGGCTCGTTGCCGGTATGCACGAGGAAGTCATGATATTTCGGCCTGCTCTGATACCAGCCGAGACCAAATGCGGCCAGCATCACTATGCTGATTGCCGCAGTGGCTTTGGTGGTCTTTTTATCGAACTTGCACATAACGCGGAGGGCGAACAGGCACAGTGCAGCGGCCGTACCTGCGATAAGAAAAATTACATCTCTGTTGAAGCGGTCACCGGCGAGCCATTTCATACAGTTGGTGACAAAGCGATAGTGGTCGCCCCAGTATATGGTGGGATTAGACATCGCATTATGGTCGCCGAGGACGACGATTCGCCCCTTGCCGTACTCGAAGGCGGCGGCGGCGGCCAGGGGCCCTGAAAGCTCATCAGGGTCGTGTTTCTTGTTGCCGTTGTGAATGGGATTGTCTTTTTTGTTGTACTTATCCGACCAGGAAGACTTTGATGAGAACAGCACTCCCCA
>CAZPDW010000021.1:7547-20090 GCA_964585535.1 uncultured Pirellulales bacterium | reverse complement strand
CAATTGCGCAACGATTCTCATAAGGGCCTCCTTACTCCTTCTAAGCGCTTTCACTAACCATACTCCTCATTATAAACCAATTCGCCCGCCACGTCAACGGCCTAACGCGGCTAAGGCCCTTGTGAGCGCAGCGAAGCGGAACCGAGGAATCTGATTTTCCTTTGGCGGCAACTGCGGATTTGGGTTTATTGAATGATTCCGCGTGTGCAAACAAGTTGCACACCCTACAAGCTACAAGCATAAAAATAGAAATAGCGCCCATCCTAAAGTCTATTTTTCCATGCAGGAGGTAGTTCATCCTTATAAGAAAAAAGTTGGACATTTCCACAGTAAGAACATGTAAATACTTTCATTCTCCGACTACCAGTAGGATTAAATCCAAAATTTCGAGTTCTCGTAAGATTATTGTTCACAATCAATTCGTATTTCCCTCTTCCACACACCTTGCATGTTCGTTTAGTATTTAAATCGATCAAGTCTGCATTCAAATCAATTATTGACAGAATTTTATCGATCTCTTCGAGCAGAGCGCCTGCATCAGGCAAGCAATTTTCTTCGTCTTCGACTATACATTTCTCGAAGAGTTTATTTGCAAAATTGATGGCTCGTGAATCTGGAAACATTTTTTCTACGTTAAACTGCTTTTTGTTAAAATACCAAAATTGAAGAATTCTCTTTCCAGATATCATTGACCATAACACTTTTCCCAAAGAGAACACGTCAAAACTGGGTTTCACTTCTTCAATCCGAATTCCCATTGCCCAAGGAGGCATCCAGTCACGACTGCCGACATTTTCATATGTTTCCGAAATCTTTGTGTGTTCGTCATCTATAAAGTAAACCAAACCAAAATCACCCAGGATCAGGTCTTTGTTAGAATTTAAAAATATATTTTGAGGTTTTATATCTCTGTGAACGTAACCTTTCTTATGTAATGTTGCAACTGCTTCAACTAAAGGTCGAATTGCTTTTATCGCCTCTAATAGATTGCCCTTGAACATATCTATTTTATCTGCCAGCGTGCCATTTGGGTAAAATTTGGAGACATACCAACTCAAATCGGTATCAATCTCTAACATTTTTATAAGATTTGGATGAAGATTTTCAAACATAGCGTTAATTTCGCGACTCATTCTTTCAGCAGCCAAGCTAGCATCTCTTGCGTTTGCAGGTGTATGTAAAACTTTTAGGGCTCCGTTCTGAGAAGGGTCTTTACTCTTTATTATTTCCAGTAAAGAGTTAGAAAATTTTTCATAAGACTCATCTCGAGTTTGTTTGTAGGTAACTGCTGCAGTAAGGTTCCCAAGTGAGTCGATAAGGGTTGATTAAATATTCGAATTCACATCTAGTTTAAATACGCGATAGACTTTTCCCTGCCCCCCTTCACCAAGAGTTTTGATAACCTTCCATTTCTTTTTATAATCCATGTTTTCCTCCGTTCAGAAAAATTTCGTTACCGCACCATTTTAACAATTGCCTGCTCTACCAGGTATAACACGCATTTATTTTACACCTACCAATGATTATACAGTCTGTGTAAAACGCCAACTCTCTCGCCCTCAGCTTATCCAGTGATGTCATCGCCAAAGTGTTCTGGCGATGCACCGCCCCAGTTGCTCTCCCTCATGTTGCTGATTTACAATTATACCCTTTTGGTCTGGATATACGACATTTATTTCGCGGCTCAATTCAGTATTCAATGAATCCGTTAATGGCAATTTTCTCACCATAATTGTTCAAACGGTTTCCGCAGGGCAAACTGGCAGGGTTTGCCCGCCTGCCCGCCGAGAATCCTCAATCCCGGCTTCGCCGACATTCCCCGACCTTCAATGTAAATAAAATACCGTCCCCATTATTGCACTATTGCCATTATTCATTACAGCAAGGGGGGCGATCAGGGAATAAATCCCCATTACTCAACTTTCAACACTTCCTTTATCGCTTTTTTCAGGGTATTCTTGGGCAGTGCGCCTATCGCCATTTGCGGTTTGCCATTTAGCGGTATAAAAAGCATACTGGGGATGCTCTGAATGCCGAAAGCGGCCGCTAATTGCTGCTGAGCTTGTGTGTCCACTCTGTAAATATTGAGCTTGCCCTGGTATTCTTGGGCAAGTTCCCGCAAAACAGGTTCTACCATTTTACACGGCCCACACCAATCCGCATAAAAATCAATAATGCAGGGCAGTTCGCCTTCAAACTTCCATTCTTTGTTTTGCTCATAGTTAAAAACTTTTTGTAAAAAGCTGTCTTTCGTCAAGGATTCCATGAGACCACTCCTGTTTTCTTTAAGCGCGTTTGCATTCGAACCCGATACGCTGCTAATGTGGGCAATGTTCGAGCTTTCCGGTTTCTCTTTTGCCTTCGGCGAAAATGCTGAGGCCAGTAAAGCTCCCATCACCGCCCCGTAGATTGCACCGCGGTATGGATTCGCCGTCAGTGGGCAGACGCCGGAGGAACACTTGCCGAAATAACCAAGCACAGCGCCGATTAACCCTCCGAACACCACACCCAAAAAAACCATGGTAATCATAACTTAATCCTTCTCTATAGTCTATCCTTCATCAGTAGTATCTATCCGGATAATGTCTGGTCAATTGTGCCGCTAATCCTATCTTATGCCAAAATACCCGAATTCGCCCATCGATGCAAGCCCTTCCAGCAGGATTTCCTGTCTAAGCCGATTTGCTGCAATGGGCATTCTTTTTTACTTTCCAAAGCTTACCGCTACTGCTACGATAAACTCCGGCCCGCCAGAGTCGGGCTGATAAAAACAGCCAGACGTTGCGCTTCAAATTAAAAACGAACATATTTAAGAGCTATAAGTTTTAAGTTGTGGGCTGTAAGTTATGCCCTCCGGCTATATGCTGTACGCTGAACGCTAAATTCAGGGACAGTACGATGTTGATATTGATTCTTCTGGTAGCGGTCGTTGCATTCATATTAGCTTACGTATTTTACGGCCGGTTCCTGGCAAATTATTACGAATTAGACGACAGCAAGCCGACACCGAGCCATACGGACTACGACGGAGTTGACCGTGTGCCGGCCCACAAGGCGGTGCTATTGGGTCATCACTTCTCTTCGATTGCCGGTGCGGCCCCGATAGTAGGCCCGATTATCGCAGGCGTGGCATTCGGCTGGCTCCCGGTATTGCTCTGGGTTATTTTAGGTTCGATTTTTATCGGCGGGGTACACGACTTCTCGGCGCTGGTGGCGTCGATTCGGCATAAGGGCAGGTCAATCGCCGAGGTCGCCAGGGAGTATATGTCCCCACTGGCCTACAAGCTGCTGCTGATATTCATCTGGCTGGCGCTGGTTTATGTGCTGACGGTCTTTGCGGATTTGACGGCGAGCACGTTCGTCAAGGACGGCGGCGTTGCAAGCTCGTCGCTCATGTTCATAGTATTGGCGATTCTCTTCGGGCTGTCGATTAACAGGTTCAGGGTTCCTCTATTACGGGCCTCCCTGGTTTTTGTCCCGCTGGTGTTCGTCGCCGTCTGGGCGGGGCACAAACTGCCGATTGGGGTGGATATGGTGCCGGCCCTCATCGGCGGCGACCCCAAGAAGACCTGGTCGATAGTGCTGATTTTCTATTGCTTCCTGGCCTCGACGACGCCGGTCTGGATTCTGCTGCAGCCGAGGGATTACCTGTCGAGCTACCTGCTGTACGCCTCGGTATTAGGCGGGTTTTTAGGCATACTCTTCGGCGGCTTCAGCGTGCAGTACCCTGCCTATATCGGCTGGAATGCGCCGCAGATGGGCTCACTGTTCCCGATTCTGTTCATCTCGGTGGCGTGTGGGGCATGCTCGGGATTTCACTCAATAGTCGCCTCGGGCACGACCTCGAAGCAGCTCAACAAGCAGACGGACGCAAATCTCATCGGCTACGGTGCGATGTTGCTCGAGGGGGTGGTTGCGGTGGTGGCGCTGACGACCGTGGCGATGCTCGCAAAGGGCAGCGCCCTCACGAAAGAGCCGCCCTTGGTAGTGTACGGTAAAGGGATGGGTAATTTTCTCGCAGCCCTGGGCGTGCCGAAAGAGCTTGGCTTTTCCTTCGGGCTGCTCGCACTGTCGGCATTTATCCTAACGACGCTTGACACCGCCACCCGGTTGGGCAGGTACATATTCGAGGAGTTTTTCAATTTCAAGGGTACGCACTGGCGGTACATTTCGACAGTCGCTACGCTGCTGCTGCCGGCAATCTTCGTGCTGATTACGCTAAAGGACCCCGTTACGGGCAATCCCATCCCTGCGTGGAAGGCGATTTGGCCTGCCTTCGGCGCCAGCAACCAGCTCTTGGCCGGCTTAGTACTGCTGGTAATCGCCGTCTGGCTGAAAAAGACGGGCAAGAAGGTGGGCTTCATCCTCTGGCCAATGCTGTTTATGAACGTAATGACACTGTGGGGATTGGTAACACTGCTGGTGCGGTCGGGATTGTCAACGGTGGGGCTAATCGCCGGGGTACTGCTTGTCATGGCGGTAATAGTAATTGTCGAGGCGATCAGGACGGTGCGCGGTGTTATAATCGCATAAACACCGGCGGTGCGCCGGCGGGTGTTTCTTACTCAGTTACCGCAGGGCCGGTGCGGGTCGGCTGGGCGGCCGCGGGCTCTATGCGAAACCGCGCCTGGGCGGGGGGCTTGCTGAGCCGAATCTCGTCTTTGCGAACAAACTCCTGTGGAAAATTATAGACAAGCTCCCTCCTGAGGTCTGTTTTTGTCGTATCCCTGTCGCTGTCGTCAATTTCAAGTATCACGTGGTATCGCATATTCTCGTAGGCGCGTCTGGCCTGGGGGGTGGCCTTTATGGTAACCGGGCCCATTACGACGTCCGGGTTTGTCAGCTTGACCCCGTACCTGCCCTGGAGCGTGGCGCTCAATGAGAATCCGAGCCGGACGTTCGTGATGGTATATTCCTGGAGACGGTCCGGCTCTTTCGGGGTGCTGATTTTGACGGTGACGAGGGCCTGCCTGATATGGTTGGGGGCAAGCTCGACGTATGGGGTCTTCTCGATGGGGCTGAGCCGGGCCTGCTCAATCTCCCTGCGGCTCAATCGTACCTTGGCGACGAGGGCGCCGCCGCCGCGGTCGGCGGGGACTGGGGCATCGATAGTAGGCGGCTCGCTGGTCGCGCCGGCAATAATGTTCTGGTTCTCATCGACGCACCTGACGACAAGAGTTTTTTTCTCGAGAGCGACGACGGTAACGGTAACGGCGTTCGGCTCAGCCAGGTCAACGGTAAGGCCGAGCCGCCTTATTTTGTCGCTTCTTCTTGCAAAGCCGGCGACATCGAGGGCATATTCGCCCGGCTTAGTCATCTGTTCGTGCTCGGGATTCAGGAAAAACTCCGGCACGAACGAGCCGTCGTTGAGTTTTGCCCTGGCATCCGCGATTTTTCTTACCGAGCCGGTAAGAACGAGTTTTTTAAGCGGGACGGTCGCCTGGCCGGCGAAGCTGACCCAGAGACCGGGGCTGAGACGCTTTGCAACGCTGACCCTGGCGTTGGAAACGGTATATTGGTCGTCGAGGGCGAGGTCGGCCCAGACCCAGATAAGGACAGTGAGGAACAAGGTAATGAGTATTTTGCCAAAATTTAATCTTCTTTTCATATCGATGAACGGCTCAGTCAAAAACGGGCCGACGGGCCGGAAGGCCGCCGTGCAAATAAATTAAATGTCCTGCAGGACAAATCAGGCATTATGCTTTTTAATCTTACCCACAACCGATGTTACCGCAGGGTTAGCAATTTCGTGCATAGCGGTAATCAGGCGCCTTCTCAACAGGGAGGCGTCAAGGTCTCTGACGAGCCGGCCGTCCTCTGTGACGGAGATGGTGCCTGTCTCTTCACTTACGACCACACAGACAGCGTCTGAGCCGGTGGTTATCCCGATGGCTGCGCGGTGCCTGGAGCCGAGCTGTGTACCGGCGACGGTTCCCGCCTCGGCAAGCGGCAACTGGACGTTCGCCGCGAGGATTCTGTCGGCGCGTACAATGGCGGCCATGTCGTGCAGAGGGGTTCCCGGATAGAAGATGGTCTTGAGCAGCTCGGCTGAGACCCGTGCGTCGATTCTGACGCCGGTTTCGACAAGCTCGCCGAGGGCAACCTGCTTCTCGATGACGATGATGGCGCCGGTCTTCGTTTTTGCAAAGTACGTTATGGCGGCGACAAGCTCTTCGACGGTCCTGGCGAGGTGCTGCGAGGAACCGGCGAGGAACCTCGGCTGGCCGATTTTTATAAGGGCCCTTCTGACTTCGGGCTGAAATGCGGCAACGGCGATGATGAGCACGACGATGAGAAAGCCCTTGAAAAGATACTCGATCCGCTCGAACTGAGAACGCTCGGAAATCAGGTTGAGTATGAGCACGCCGGCAATAAGAATGAAGATAACACCCCTAAACAGACGCTCACCCCGCGTACCTTCCAGGAAATCGACGGCCCAATAGACGATAAGACCTATTAGAAGCAACTCAATGGCAACGACCCACCAGGGATTTTGCGCTACCCGGTAGAAGTAGTTGATGAGCGTTTCCACTGTTCAAATCCTTTTGAAGGCATATCGGCACAACGCAAAGGCAGTTGTGCACTCATCCGCCGACTCAGGGCATTCTCATTTCGTTGAGTTTGCTCGGCCTATCCAGCAGCAGCACCCGGTCGATGTCCTGCATCATTTGCTGATTGTTGACTCTCAGGGTTTCGACGTGCCTTCGGTTGCCCTCGGCGGTTGTTTCGCCGGGCTGGCTAAAGAAGGCACAGCCGGTGCAGTACAGCAACAGCACAGAAAGAAAAACACCTAGAACGGTCAGGACCGAAACTCTTTTCATCATATTTTCCCTTTTGCAACCCGGTAAGCCAGCTGAGTTTGAGCCAGTGCAGTTGAACAGGCAGCCGGCAGACATAACATACGCAAGCCAAATCATCACCCCACTGACTTATTACCATTATAGCGACGGCGGTACGGCTTGTCAATGCAAAAATCGTCCGATTGCGTGCTAATTATGCCGGGGCCGGGGCCTTTGGGCGGGTATGTGAGGAGAATACTTGGCGCATCTGCGGCTTTTAGCATATAATCAGGACATGCTTCAACCATTGAGATGTACGAGGGGGGGGAATGAAAAATCAGGAGGCGGCTATGAAGACAAGTAGAGTAAGTCGGGTTGTGCAGATTTTGATGACTTTGCAGGCCCGCAGGGGCTACAGGGCCAGCGACCTTTCGAGGATGTTCGGCACGAGCAGACGAACGATTTTCCGGGATTTGAAGGAGCTGGCAAATATCGGCGTGCCGTACAGATACGATGCAAAAACCAGGGGCTACAGCATCGACCCGGAGTTTTTTCTGCCGCCAATCAACCTGAGCGTGCGCGAGGCGCTGAGCATTCTTATGTTGGTGCATAAGGTGCGCAATCAGGTCCAGCTTCCGTTCAAACGCTCGGCGTTACTGGCGGCACTAAAGATAGAGAGCGGGCTGCCGATCAAAATGAGGCGGTATTGTAACGGGGTTTTGCGGGGCATCTCCACCAAGGCCGGCGCACAGGCGCCGACAAATACCCTGGACCGCACGTTTTCCACCCTGCAGAAGGCGATGGCCGAGAAGCGCAAGATTCACATGCGCTACAACTCGCTGTTCGAGGCCCGGCCAATCGAGCTTCAGCTATGTCCCTACCATCTGCTGTACAATCAGCGGGCGTGGTATGTCCTGGGCCTGTCAAGCAAACACGGGATGGTGCGAACATTTAAGCTGAACCGGATAGAGCAGTTGGAGGCCCTGAAGCAGCGCTTCTGCGACGGGGACGAATTTGATGTGTACGAATACTTGGGCCGGGCTTGGTCGATGATACCGGAGGGTAGGATTTACAACGTGAGGCTGCGTTTTTCGCCGAAGGTGGCAAACAACGTGTCGGAGGTCCAGTGGCACAGCACGCAGAAGGTAACGCGAAACGAAGACGGCTCGGCAACGCTGGATTTCAGGGTCGATGGGCTGGGAGAGATAACGTGGTGGGTGCTGGGCTACGGCGACCAGATACAGGTTCTGGCGCCGCGTGTCCTGCGACAGCGCGTTACCGAAGTGGCGGAAAATATAATCCGGCTGAACAGGAAACTTTAAAACCCTGTGAATAAATGGCTGGTTTGGCTGTTACAAACCGGACTTTATTAGAGAGTGGAAAACGCAGGTCGCCGGTCTTGTCTAAAATACAGCATCATCCAACAGGGAACCTAACAGCGATTAAACCTGTTCGTGCACAGGAAACACTTCGCTAAAGTCGAGCAACTTCAACAGGTTAGCCGTCAAACCCAAAAGAAGGGCTAACAATCTAACAGACCCTACTATGACTACTACTAATTATAAAGATAGATAGAAACAGTATAACGAGAAACAGAATAAGACTAAGTTAATATCCTAGGCCCAAAGGCATTTTGGAAAGGTGAAGTTTTCAGAAAAAGAGGTTGTCGCCAGCGGGCTTTTAAGATAAGCTGTCAATTTGTGGCCTTGTTAATATGGCAGGCGGAAAACTTAGGAAGAACAGAGGTGCATTATGAAGGTACAATTTAACAGAGAGGCGCTCTCGGATGCGTTGGGCCTGCTTACCCTGGTGGTGCCGGAGCGGACGCCAAAACCGATTTTGCGGTGCGTTAGGATTAGCGCAGCAGGGAGCGAGGTGCGGATTTTAGGCACGGACCTTGAGGTTGGAATCAACTGTGTGGTAGCAGCCGTTCAGGTAGAGCAGGAAGGAGAAGCAATCGTGCCGGCGGGCAAGCTCGCCGGTATCGTACGCGAAAGCGCCGATGAGGTGTTGAGCCTCGAGGCCGAGGGCGGCACCTGTAAGATACAGGGGGCGGACAGCCACTTTACCGTCTATGGCCAGGAGCCGGGGCAGTACCCGCAGGTACCCGGTTTCGAGGGGGCGGCGGAGCTCGAGGTGGGCTTAGAGAACCTGCAGCGCGGGATAAGTCAGGTGCTTTTCGCGACGGCAAGAGAGAGTACCCGCTATGCAATTAACGGGGTACTGTGGGAGGTCCAGGGCAAAAAGCTTATCTTGGTCGCAACGGACGGACGACGGCTGGCGAGAAGTAAAGTAACCTTGGCATCGAAGGTTGCCGAATCGATGGCGAAAACCAAGGTGATAGTGCCGCCGAAGACTATGTCGGTGCTGGATAAGTTGAGCGGCGGCGGCAAGGAGAATGTGGCTGTCCGGCTGGTTGATAATCAGATACTAATCAGTTGCGGCAGCGTAGTCATAAGCTCGAACTTAGTAGAGGGCAATTTTCCGAAGTACGAGGATATTATCCCAGGCGATTATGAAAGAAAACTTCGGCTGCCGACGGAGGCGGTGCTGAGTGCGGTCAAGCGGGCGGCGTTGCTGACGAGTGAAGAATCGCGGGGTATCCGGCTTTCGGTGGGGAAGGACTCGTTGGTGTTCTCAGGCAAGGCGCCGGAGGCGGGCGACGCGGAGGTCGAGTTGGCTGTGAAGTACAAGGGTGAGCCGATAGTGGTCGGTTTTAATCCGCAGTTTTTGACGGATGTGCTGCGGGCGATAAAGGAGCCGGAGTTTGAGCTGGAGTTAGGCCAGCCGGACACGCCCGGAGTCATCAAGTGCGGGACTAATTTCCTGTATGTGCTTATGCCGATAAACTTAGGGTAAGCGGCGGGCTCGGGTGCGTTTGCCGACGGATATTGCGAACTCTCTAATTTGAGGCAGAGAATACAAAAGTGGAAGGATTGCGCAACAACAGCGGGTTCGTAAGGGCGGGTAAGCGACGGCAGGCCGTTCGGTTGGGCGAGGCGGTGACCGAGTTAATGGAACGCAGCGTAACGCCGGGCTATCGGAGGTTTGTCCTTTTGCAGCAGGCGTGGGTGGAGTTAGTGCCCGCGGCGATTGCAGAGCACACACGGCTTGCAGACTACTCGGGCGGACTGTTGACCGTCTCGGTTGATTCGCCGGCTTATATGTACGAGCTGCAGTTGTGTCGTGCAGAGCTGCTGCAGGCCCTGCGGGGACACTGCGGCAGGTTGAAGCCAAATCGCATAAGGTTCGTGGTCGATGGTTAGGGCCGGGCATAGACGATGGAGGCGACGCCGGCCGCACCATTCCAGGGGGATTGTATGAAAGAGCATAAGTACGATGCGAGCAGAATAAAGATACTGGGTGGGCTCCAGGCCGTTCGCAAAAGGCCTGATATGTACATCGGCGACCGCGGCGTAGGCGGGCTGCACCATCTTGTTTACGAGGTCCTGGATAACTCGATTGATGAGGCGATGGCCGGCCACTGCGACAAGGTGTCGGTTCAGATTCACGCCGACGGAAGCTGTATGGTCGAGGATAACGGGCGTGGAATACCCGTCGAGCAGCACAAGCAGGCGAAGAAAAGCGCCCTCGAGGTCGTGCTCTGTACGCTGCACGCGGGTGGCAAGTTCGACCAGGACAGCTATAAAGTGGCCGGCGGGCTGCACGGGGTCGGCGTCAGCGTGGTCAACGCCCTGAGCGAGTGGCTCGAGGCGGACGTCTATCGCGACGGAAAGCATTATCATTTCGAGTGTGTCAGGGGAATCGCGAAGGGCAGCGTTAAGAAGGTCGGCGATACGACAAAGCGCGGTACGAAGATAACTTTTATGCCGGACGAGGAGGTGTTCGGCGACACTGAGTTTCAGTACGATACGCTCGTCAAGAGAATCAGAGAAATGGCGTACCTGAATGCGGGCCTGCAGATAACGTTCAAAGACGAGCGCAACGGCAAGAAGAACATGTTCAGGTTCGACGACGGGCTGCGGGTGTTCGTCAAACACCTCAACGAGGGCAAGGAAGTTCTTCACAGGGACATCATTTATATTACCAAAGAGGACACCGCCCAGATGCTGAGTTGCGAGATAGCACTGCAGTACAACACCGGCTATGCGGAGAACGTGCTTGTGTTTGCGAACAACATTCGCAACATTGACGGCGGGACGCATTTGTCGGGCTTTCGCACGGCGCTGACGCGGACAATGAACTATTATGCCAGGAGTAATAATATTCTCAAGAACAGCCAGGGGGCATCGGGAGACGATTTACGTGAGGGTCTGACGGCGGTTGTGGCGGTCCGGCTGGCGGACCCACACTTCGAGGCGCAGACAAAGGTTCGGCTGACGAATCCGGAGGTCGGCAGCTTTGTCGAGACGACGGTCAACGAGCAGCTTGGCCATTACCTCGAGGAGCATCCCGCCGAGAGTAAGCGCATATTGAACAAGGCGATTCAGGCGGCGGCGGCGAGGGAGGCGGCTCGAAAGGCGCGTGAGCTGACGCGGCGCAAGGGCGCGCTCGGCGGGACAAATCTGCCCGGCAAGCTCTGGGACTGCGCCAGCAAGGACAAGTCGGGCACGGAGCTTTTTGTGGTTGAGGGCGATTCGGCGGGCGGTTCGGCCAAGGCCGGGCGCGACAGGGCCATCCAGGCGATTCTGCCGCTGAAGGGCAAAATTCTCAACGTTGAAAAGGCCCGCCTGGAGAGGATGCTGGCACATGAGGAAATACGCACGATTATAAGCGCGCTGGGGACCGGAATAGGAACCGACGAGTTCGATATAGAAAAGTGCAGATACGGCAAGATTGTTCTGATGACCGACGCTGATATTGACGGGGCGCACATACGCACGCTGCTGCTGACGTTCTTTTTCAGGCAGATGCCCCAGTTGTTTGATAAGGAGATGATATACATAGCGCAGCCGCCCCTTTATGAAGTGCGGGTGAAGGGCAGGAAAAATCCGGATTACGTCCTGAGCGAAGCCGAGATGCACAGGCGCTTAATCAGCAGGGGCCTCGAAGGGACCGAACTTGTTACCAGGGACACTAAGAAGACCAAAGCCGGCGGGAAACAGCGGAAGTTCCGCGGCGAGAAACTCGCCGAGCTTGTCAAGCGGCTGGCTGATATCGAGCACTGCATAGCCGTGCTGCGGCGCCGGGGAATTATGTTCGCGAGCTTTGTGGCCAAATACTATCAGAATGGAAAGCTGCCGACGTTTCGAATCCGCGTGGCAGGCACGGATGAGATTTACTTTGACGCCAACGAATATGAAAAACGGCTCGACACCCTGCGAGAGCACGGAGATGATGGCGACCAGGGCGAGCTTGACGAGCAGGTGGTCGCCGAGGAGCTGCACGAGGTCGAGAGGATAAACGAGACGGCCGGACGTCTGAAAAAAGATTTTGGTGTGGACCTGAGAGATTTTTTGCTGAAGCAGCAGAGGAAAGAATCGGGAGAGGCGCGTGAGACTAAGTTTCAGTTGGTCAACGCCGACGATTGTTACGACATCGCTTCGCTCGGTGAGATTTGCGCGGGCGTTCGTAAAATTGGCGGCAAGGGCGTCGAGATAAAACGCTTCAAAGGACTGGGCGAGATGAACGCAGAGCAGCTCTGGCAGACAACGATGAACCCGGCGACCCGAACGCTGCTGCGGGTTCGGCTGGACGACGCCGGTGAGGCGAACCGGCTCTTCAGTATCCTTATGGGCGAGAGCGTCGAGCCGAGACGCAATTTCATCCGCGACCACGCCCTCGAAGTACAAAACCTGGACGT
>CAZPDW010000021.1:0-7447 GCA_964585535.1 uncultured Pirellulales bacterium | reverse complement strand
AAGTTTTTTCTTGCAAAGGCGGCGGTCGGTGGTAAGAATGACGGCGTTGGGAAATTGACTTTTGAAACCTGTTCCGCGGCTATGCGTGTGTTTGCCTTGAGAAAATATGGGAGGGGTGCTGGACTTATGAATGGAGGCGAAAAATGGGGCGTAGAAATGTAGTTTCGGCCTTGTTTTTTTGCGTTTTACTGTTGTCGTCCGGGGGCTGTCAGCGCAGCCGGTCGGCAAATGTGGGTGTTGGTACGGCGATGACGCTGCCTTCCGACGTACGCAAAGCACAGCTTCTCGGAGAACTCGAGACAAAGTGGGAGGACCCCGATGCGCATTTCGAGCTTGGTCAGCTCTATCACGCCGACGGCCTGTGGTCGAAGGCCGAGTATCATTACAATATAGCGCTGGGTCTTAACCCCGCCCACCGAGATGCGCAGGCGGCGCTTGTGAAGATGCTGCTCGACAGCGGCGACAAGACCAGGTCGCAGATAACGGCGGATATGTATATCAAGCAGGCGTCGAGCTCGGCGGTATCGCTGCTGGGCCTGGGCTTGGGTTTCCAGCGTCAGGGCCTCGATGATTATGCGCTCGGCTGTTACAAAAAGGCGCTTGCAATGGCGCCGGATTCGGCCAAGGTCAACAGGCAGATTGGCTATTATTATCTTGCGAGGAAGAATAAGGATTTGGCAAAGCAGTACCTGACGCGCAGTTTCCAGCTCGATGCGAATCAGCCGGACGTCGCCGGCGAATTGGGCCGGCTGGGCGTCGAGGTGCGGATACCTCGAGGCACCCAGCAGAGCGGCAAAAAACTCGACCGGATGGTTGACGAAGCCGACAGGCAATCTAAGTAGCGGACGTTTGAACGGTCTTTAACGCCCTGTGGCACACGGATGTGCCCGGGGCTTTTTATTTATAGGGTGTATGTGTCGCACCCTGGTCGGCGAGTTGCTCCAAACTCCTGATTTCAGCATTAAGAACCTATCCGAATAAACCCATCAGGCACCATCATTGCGAGTCCCTTAGGGACGCGGCAATCTCAACCGCTCGACAAGAGAGATTGTTTTGTTTCGCCCCTAAGGGGCAAGCTCGCAATGACAGGATATTGCAAATAGTTATTCGGATAAGCTCTTAATGTGATGCAGGCCAGGATGGTGAAGAGTACTTTGGTTCGGGTCATCATTCACCCTTTCAGTTTGCTGGTTCAGTGCCCGACGAGTTTTGTCTGGCCTTTTTCTGTCTGTGTCGTAAATGTGCAGAAGGGGCCCTTATGTTGCCGATAAGATTATTGCGGTTGCGGAGGTGGAGAGGTGTTGGCTATCTGAAGACATTGTTTTTATCGGACGTTGATGGTAATGGGAAGAACTAAGAAGAAGCCGGTCGGCGGGAAGCTGCGCACAAAGGCGGCGGAGTGTGTGGCTGTGGCGGCGCTGCTGGTTCTGTTCTGTAGCTGCCTGAGCTTTGATATCGGCGACTGGCCAAGCAGCTTTGTGTATCCGCATAATTCGCCGTCGGCGAACTGGTGCGGGGCGGCGGGGGCGCTTTTTGCTTACTACTTGCTGTATTTTATCGGGCCTGGGGTGTTTGTGGCGCTCGTGTGCGGGCTTTGGTTTCTGGCGGTGAGGTTTGTCGGCGGGCGGATTAGCCAGCCGGTACTGCGTTCGATAGGTCTTGGGCTGGTGACGACGGCGGCGTCGAGTACCTTTTACATATTCTGGCCTCATTCGGTTTATGGTTTTCCGATGGGTTCGGGCGGGGTGTTAGGGGTGGCGTCGGCGGAGTTGATGCGACGTTATTTTGCATCGCTGGGCACCGGTATCCTTTTAGCGTCCGTCTGGGCGGTGGGTCTTTCTCTGCTTGCCGACAGTGTGGTTGCGGCGGTTGTCCGGTGGGTGCTGTTTGGCTTCAGGAAAGGACTTGGCGTGTTTGTGCCGGGCTTTTCGGCGGCGAGGCAGCGGTCGCGGGCGCTGGGCAGGATATGGCGCCGGCTGAGCGCCAGGCGGGGCGGGCCATTAGCTGTTTCACCGGCTGCCGCTGAGCACGAACAGCAGGACGCGGCGCAAAAGCCGTCTGACCGCAGCGGTGAGACGATTTCGGGTATGCCGCTCGAGGTTCGGCTGCAAAAATCGAAGCTGGCCAAGTCCAATAAGGCATATGAACAGCCCAGCTATGACGATTATACCCTGCCGCCTCTGGATTTGCTGGACGAGGCGGAGCATGGATTTGCCTCGGTTCAGGAGCGGGTGGTCAAGGCCAAGGCAGGCGCGCTGGAACGGCTGCTTTCGGAGTTCAACATAAATGCAAGGGTGGTGGCGGCGGAGACAGGGCCTGTGGTGACGATGTTCGAGCTTCAGCTTGCCGCCGGCGTTAAGGTCAGCCAGATAAGCTCGCTTTCCAACGATATGGCCCGGGCGCTCGGCGTCGGTGCAGTGCGGGTGGTTGCGCCCCTGCCGGGAAAGCATACAATCGGCGTGGAGGTTCCCAACAGCGAAAAAGAGAAGGTTCGGATGAAGGATATGCTCGAATTGGCGGGCGCCAGGCCTGGGAAAATGGCGATACCGCTGTTTTTGGGCAAGGACTCGGCGGGCGAGGCGCTGGTTTCCGATTTGACGAAGATGCCGCACCTGCTTATCGCCGGCACGACCGGCTCGGGCAAGAGCGTGTGCATAAACTCAATCATAACCGGAATACTTTTGACCCGCCGGCCAGACGAGGTCAAGATGATTATGATAGACCCGAAAATGGTCGAGATGACGGCGTTCAATACGATACCGCATTTGATGACGCCGATAGTAACCGAGACCCGGCGGGCGGTGCAGATTTTAGAGTGGGCGACGGTCAAAATGGACGAGCGGTATTCGCTTTTGGCCGAGGCGAGAGTCAAGAATATCGCCGACTACAACGCGCTGGGGGCCGAGGAGATTGTGCGGAGGTTCGAGCCGACCAGCGCCGACGAGGAGGCGCAGATACCGAAAAGGGTGCCTTACATTGTAATCGTAATCGACGAATTGGCGGATTTGATGATGACGGCGGCGAAGGAGATAGAGGCCTATATCGTTCGGCTTGCCCAGAAGAGCCGGGCGGTGGGGATTCACATTGTGCTGGCGACGCAGCGGCCGCAGGCGACGGTGGTGACGGGTCTTATCAAGTCGAATATGCCGACGCGGATTGGCTTTCGGGTGGCGGCGAGGATGGACAGCAGGATTATCTTAGACCAGAACGGGGCCGAGACACTTTTAGGGCAGGGCGATATGCTGTTCTTGAAGCCGGGGACGAGCGATTTGGTCCGGGCGCAGGGGACGTTTGTCGATGAAGCCGAGGTGAGGCGGATAGTGAGGCATCTCAAGGAGGTTGCCGAGCCGCAGTATCATCCGGAGCTTACCCAGCTTGGCCGGCCCGATACGGCAGATATGGTTACCGATGAGCTGTTTGACGATGCGGTTCGGATTGTTCTCGAGAGCAAGCGCGGCAGTGTTTCGCTGCTGCAGCGTCGGCTGAGCGTCGGGTATGCCAGGGCGTCGCGGATGATAGAGCAAATGGCGGCGATGGGGATATTAGGCGAGTATAAGGGCAGCCAGGCGCGTGAGGTGATGATAAAGCCGGAGGACTGGGAGCGGATGTATAGTGAGATGGAGCAGGAGCAGGCGGCTGCGGACGGTGCGGGCGAGGGCGAGCCGGCGTATGTGAGCGAGGGCCAGCGGGGGTATGTGTCGGTGGATGAGGATGAGGATTGAGTAAAGCGGACAGCATATAACGTATTGCGGATGCCGGTTGGTACAAACGCTCAGCAGTATAAAAAACTTATGACCTCAAACTGACCGATTTTGAACTAAATACTGCTGTAACTTTTGATTTAGCAAGAACATAGTAAAATTTGTCATTCCCGCGAAAGCGGGAATCCATAATTTCAAAAACAGTGTTAATCTGCGTTAATCAGTGTCTAAAAAATGGAATCGGTCAGTTTGAGTTATGACGATAATATAAAGACAAAAGAAACTGTGATGCCGGAGTTCGGAACGCCCTTTTAAAGGATTGGCCGAAGACCGAAAGGTTGCTGAAGAAAAGCCGATTCGTGTGATTTGCATTATGACTGCGGCAGATTATGAAATATAAACTGTTGATTTTTACCTGCTACGGCGGATGTGCAACAGGCGTTGCTGCATCCAAGGCCTGCATCAAAATATGGGAGGAAAACCCGGATGATGTCAAGATTGGATGCCTTCCTGCGGTTATAGTGCCGTGGAAATTTAATGAGATTATGAAAAACTCGGAGAAACGGATTCTGATAGATGCCTGTGCTATCCAATGTGGCAGAAAGCTCTTCGGGAGACAAGGGATGACCGTGGATAGCTACATCGAGCTAACTTCCACTCTCGGGATTAGAAAGGAAAAGAAACTGCCTTTGAAGGATTTAGAGGAAAAAGTCTACAGAACTATCCGCAGGCAAGTGGATGAACTCTTAGGCAAAATCTATTAAGGCATTCCGACAGAGTCCTTTTTTGCTTTCCAAAGCTGACCGCTTCAGATTGGAAATCGCCTGATGATTAAATTTAGCAATGTTAATTTAGCGTATAATGGCAGGGTTATTCTTGATAACTTTTCTTTTGAAGTTAAGGCGGGAGAGAAAGTAGTCATTCTTGGCAAGTCTGCTTTGGGCAAATCGTCCCTGCTTTTGCTGATTTTGGGGTTTGTTGTTCCCGATAGAGGCGAGATTTTCTTCGATGGAAAACGAATTAATGAGAAAACTGTCTGGAATGTGCGCAGGCAAGTTGCGTATGTTGACCAGGATGTTAGCATCGGCGTCGGGAAGGTTTCTGAATGGATAGATTTTGTTTCCGGGCTCAAGGCGAATGCTTCTTTGGATTTTGGAAATAAGAAAATCAGGGAATTGCTTGGTTATTTTGAGCTTGGCAGTGATGTGTTTCATAAGGATGTCGGAGAGCTGTCCGGCGGTGAAAGGCAGCGGCTGGGTATTGTTGTTTCCGTCCTGCTTGGCAGGAGCGTTTTCCTCCTGGACGAGGTGACTTCTGCGCTTGACAAACACCTAAAAGAACTTGTTGCCCGCTTCTTTCTTGAGAAAGACGACTGGACTGTTGTTGTCGTTTCTCACGACCCGGTCTGGCTTGACAGCCCCTCTGTTAGAGTATTTGATTTGGAAGCTGAAAGATGGAAACGGTAGATATTTCAATATTTTCTCTGATGTTGACTGTTGTTCTCTTGGCTGTTCCTGTGTTTTTGAGCAGGTTTTATGGGCTTGGTTTGGCCAAGCCTCTCTTATTTTCAGCAGCGAGGATGTCTATACAGCTCGTTCTCATTGGCATTTTCCTGAAGTATCTTTTTTTATGGAATAACGCATTGGTTAATGTTGCCTGGCTTGCAGTTATGATTTTAGTCGCCGTCTTTTCCGCTATTCGGAGTTCCCGGATAAAGGTTGGTCAGGTTTTTGTTCCTGCTTTTGCATCTTTTTCCATCGCTACATTTGTTATTGTATTTTACCTTAATAGTGTGGTCATTCGGCTTACTCACGTTTTTGATGCGAGGTATCTAATTATTCTTGGCGGTATGCTTCTTGGAAATTCTCTCAGGGGCAATATTGTTGGTATCGATTCTTTCTACAAAAGCATCAGGCAAGATGCGAAGAAGTTCCTGTATGTGTTGTCGCTTGGCGCTTCTGTTCATGAGGCGTTGCTTCCTTATCTCCGGGGAAGCGTTAAGCTCGCCCTTAAGCCCACCCTTGCATCTATGGCCACGATGGGGATTGTCGCTCTGCCGGGGATGATGACGGGCGTCATTCTTGGCGGCGCAACTCCTGAAGTTGCAATTAAGTACCAAATTATGATTATGATTGCGATTGTTGTCAGTACGACTGCCAGCGTGGTGCTTACCATTCTGATGACGCTGCGTACCTGCTTTACTAAATACGGAACTTTGAAAAAGAGCATTTTTGTTAATAATCCATCAACTTAGATTTTATTGTGGCCTTACATCCCGGCGCTGCGAGTTCAAATGCTGCATCGTAAGTTTACATTCAGAATTTGTAAAAAGGGGCCTCAGCCGGTTGCAATTTGAAAAAGATTTGATATTATCTTGGCATAGATGAATTTGGCTTCCCAGTTAAGTGTTTATTATGAGAAATGCCGGGCAAACTGAAAAAGGTTTTTCAAGCATAAAAGTGTGAATCGAAGCCGGAAAAGAGTCGGGTATGAAAATTGTTCTCGTTGTTTTCCTTGTATTTGTGTCCCTGCTTATCGTTCCACGTATGATAATGGCGTTCAAGTCGTGGAGAATGAAGGGAAAGGCGGCTCCTGTTACTCATAGGGCTTCGCGAAAAAGGATTCAGGCCGGCAAGAAGACACTGCTGTATTTTTATACGCCGTCGTGTGGGGCGTGCAAGATGCAGGAGCCGATTATTCAGCAGGCACGGAAGCGGCATCCGGAGGCGGTATTCAAAATTGATGCGACACGGGACCAGCAGGCGGCGGCCTCGTACGGAGTGATGGGAGTTCCCTTTATCGCTTTTGTTGAAAACGGCACGATAGTCAGGGCCGCGGCCGGCGTTCAGCGCGAATCGGCTATTGAAGGATTTCTTACCCAATGACAGTGAAAGGAGATACAGTAAATGCTTCAAACTAATTTAGAGCACATCGAAGGCAAAGAACAGCTTAAAGACTTGATTGAAAACAACGAGAAAGTCGCCGTCTGTTGCGGGAGAATGGGACCTATGTGTATCCCCGTATATGATATATTTGAAATTTTTCGGGAGAAGTACACTGATATTCAATTTCAGGATATGGATTTTGATACTCCCGGGGCTGCGGCGATTAAAAATCTGCCTGAATGCCAGGGATTCTGGGGGTTGCCGTTCACTGTTTATTATCGCAACGGCAAGGTAGTGAAGGCCACATCCAGCGTTCAGACGGCGAAGGAAATAAAGAGCGTCATTGATGAGGTTTTTGCGTAAGTTTCATTTTACTCAGGGCGATAATTGCGATGAGCGAAAATGTGCGGAAATACGATGTGATTATCATCGGAGCCGGCCCGGCGGGCCTGGCGGCGGCTATTTATGCATCAAGAGCGACCCTTTCAACCTTGGTTATAGATGAATCCTCCGCCGGCGGCCAGGTGAAGACCACCCACCAGGTAGCCAATTATCCCGGCTTTGTCGAACCCATAGCGGGCCACGAGCTGGCGGGCAATATGCGAAAACAAGCGGAAAAATACGGCACCGAGTTCAAGTTGGCGTCGGAGATTACCGCACTCGGCCTCAGTGAACAGGAAAAATGGGTAGAGATAGATGGCGAAAGCAAATACAGTACAGGATTCGTAATCATAGCCACCGGCTCGTCTCCCCGGACGCTGAACATCCCGGGCGAAAGGGAATATAGGGGCGGCGGCGTATCTTATTGCGCCACCTGCGACGGAGAGTTCTATAAAGACAAGGATATCTTCGTGATAGGCG
>CAZPDW010000020.1:2039-20540 GCA_964585535.1 uncultured Pirellulales bacterium | reverse complement strand
AATCCGGGGATTTTTGTGTTGACTTCTGTCTCGGCGGGGGTATAATTGTAGTTGGCTATTGGGGCCGAGAAACTCTTCGGGAAGAAAACTCACTGTATGCAGCCGGTATATGTCTGCGCGCAGACTGTGCGCGGCGGCTGTATTCACTGAAATGGAGTTTTCTTTCTCGGAGGTATTGGAAGGATGAAATCTGCAACTGTTGTCGGGCGGGGGCTTGTTCTACTGGTTGTGCTGCAATTCTCGGCGATTGGCTATTCGGCGTTGTATGAAGACCCCTGCGCTATCACGAGCATGTCGGGCCGTGTCGATTTCGACAATCTCGGCAGTCCTGCGCTTGCCGGTTTTGTGGACTACGCCGTATATGCACCGGGCAAGTACAGCGGCTCGATGTCGTTTCCCGACCAATTCGTCTATGCATACCAGCTTTACTGCGATCCGAGCAGCGACGTCGTGATAGACTTCTTCTCGGTCGGGATAAGAAATGACGTTGCGGTCGGCAACGTGCTTTACGACGATTCGAATCCCTACGAGCTGCCCGGCGGCATCAGGCCGAGCGCTCAGTTTGCCCTTACCGAAAGCGTGCTGTATCTGTTTCAGCTCGATAGCGTAGCTGCCAACGAGTGTTCCGACGTTGTGCTTTTTACAAGCGATGCCGGCCCGGCAATGGGTGCGGGGGCGGTATCCGGCGGCATCACGGGAGGAGCGATTGTCGAGCTGCCCACGCCTGTACCGGAGCCGGCGACAGTTCTGCTGGTAGGGCTCGGTTCGTTGTTGGCCGTGAGAAGACGCAGGAGATAACAAGCGGCGGCACTGTTAGCCGACGCAGGGCACATTCATCATCCGGCGCCGGCGGATAATTGCTTGATGCATATATCTTTGAAACGGATTTTTAACCGGCTGGCCTGGTGGATTTGCAGGGCGATATGGCCGGTCATACCTACGTTTCTGGCCCGGTGGACGGCGTCGTCTATTTCGCCTTTTGCGTCGAATTCGCAAACAGTAACCCCGTTTAAGACGCATTTGAATTTCGTACCCAGGGCGGTAATTTCCATTTTGTTCCAGGACGGCTCATCTGTTGCAAAATAGAATTTGAATCCCGGCGCAGCCATTGATTTATCGACCCATTCGCCCTCGGGTACACTTGGCCAGAGCCAGCCGCGTTCGCCGCGGGTCTCGTCCCATACCATAGCCGTCCGCCAGGGGCCGGGCGGATTGATGTCGAACTGCGGGCCGTCGAGCCACCCGGCATCATCGTCATACCGGCTGCGGACCTGTACGCCTGAATTGCCCGGACTATCGCGATAGGCCTGGAAACGCAGGCGAAGGACAAAATCGCTGTATTCTCCGTCACTGACGAGCCAGACATAGTCGTGGTCTTCGTGATTGAGCGAGTCGGCGAGAATAGTGCCGCCGTCAACTTTCCACAACTGCGTGTCGCGGTCCTGCGGCTTGCATTTGACGGTCCAGCCGGCGAGATTTCGGCCGTTGAAAAGCGGCTTAAAACCCGAATCGTAATCGCCGATACCCCGGCAGGATAACGGGACAACAAAAAGGACAGCGAGAACACTGCGGACAATCTTGTTCATTATTTGGTCCTTGACGGCTAAACGTACCTTCGAGTTTTAACCAGCGGTACAAACGCAGCGGCTGATATGATAATCAGAATGGTGGCCGGCTCCGGGACCGTGATAACAAGCTCGAAGGTGTCTAATTGTCCGGCGTTGTGAGGCCAGATGTCGCAGATTCGCAGCCGCCAGTCGCCAAAGGCATCCTGGCCGTCAAAACTTGACAGTTCATAAAGCCCTTTCGGCCGGAACCAGTCTGCGAAGGGCGGTCTGCCATGCTCGATGGGCTGCGGCGCCTCGTCGTCGAATATCGTTGCCCTATAGTTGCCGCCGACGAAAAACGGGTCAAAGTCGTATGCGTTCAGGCAGATTTCAATGCCCTGCGGGCTTTGCAGAAAGAGCTGCAAATCGAATACGTGCGGGTGAGTTATGTTAATGCCGACGTCGAGGTCGGCTATGGTAATATGGTCGCCGACATTTATGGTCGCCTCCGCCATGCCGGGGATGTGCGGGCCCGGGGGGTCGGGCAGGGGCAAATTGAAACTGCCGCCGTAGGTGTACGTGAAATCGGCAAAGGCACAGGAGAGGGCATTCAGGCCGATAAGGAGTGCGACAGCAACATTTAGAGTCGAGCATCGAGTAAACATATAAACTCCGCAATAAAAGTTACATGTTTCACTACTCAATCCTCGCCCCCGTCACTGTCGCATTAATAACGTTTCAGGGTTCGGATGTCAAGAAAAATCCGGCCGTTTTTTTTATTTTTATGCAAGCTGAAATTTACAGGGTGTGGGCGCCCGGAGAATAATGAGCGGCAAAGACGGTACCGACGCGTATAAAGGTTGCGGGTTATTTGACTTCGACGACGGAGTTATAGCCGCCGAACGGATTCAGTTCGGTCGCCTCGTTGTAGGGGTCCTGCTGCCACTGGCCATCGACGACAAGCCGGTAACGGTACTTTCCGGCGGTCAGCTTGACGGATTTCTGCCAGACGCCGCTTTCGCCGACCTTTTGCAGGGACGTTTTCGAGGGCTGCCAGTTGTTGAAATCGCCCGCCACCTGGACACTTTTGGCTCGCGGGTACAGCGTTACGAATACGACGGCGTCATTTATCTGGTTGACGCCGTAATAGTCGGACAGTTTTGCGTCCGTTTGAGCCAGGTCGGGCTGGGCCGCCTTGTCGGGCTTGAGGGCCTCGGGTCCGGCCGGCTGGGGCCTGGGCGTCGGGATTTCCCGTATCTTTGGTTTTGCCTGTTCGAGCAGCTCGTCTGCGGTTGCGGTGATGGCTTCGAGCTGGTCGGTGAGTGACTCGACAATCCGGCGGCGCGGCTGTTCGGCCTCGACGCTGAGGACCTCTTTTGCCAGCGACTCGAAATCGGCGTGGCCTTTGCTCGCCGGGTCGTATTCACAGATCGGCTGGCCGAAGCTCGTGGCCTCCTTGAGCTTCGTATTGAAATTGACGGTCGTCTTGAACATCTTCTCGCCAAAATGTGAACGCAGCTCGCCGAGTATCTCGCGCGCCATTTTCGTTCTTATGTCGTACATGCTGGCGAGCACCCCTACGTTCACGTGCTGGTTGCATCGCCGGCAGAGGACGCCGAGAGTTTCGAGCTGCCTGCTAAGTCCGTGCAGCGAGAAATAGCCGGTTTCGACCGGTACGATTACGTCGCTGGCGGCCCTGAGCGCATTAAACGTCAGCAGTCCCACGGACGGCGGGCAGTCGATTATGACACAGTCGTATTCGTTCTCGACCACATCGAGGACCTTCCTCAGGCAGTTTTCGCGTTCGGGTACGCCGGCCATTTGCTGCTCGAACGCCGACAGGTCGATGCTCGCCGGCGCCAGCTCGAGATTGTCGCCGATTTCCCACAGTATCTCGGACAGCCTGAGCGGCTCATTTCTGCTGTAGCTGATGAGGATGTCGTATATGCTCTGCTCGATTTGCTCCTCCGGCACAGCCAGGCCGACGGCGCAGTGCGACTGCGGGTCCATATCGACAAGCAGGGTCTTTTTGCCCGCCTCGGCCAGTGCGCTTGCGAGGTTTATTGATACCGTGGTTTTTCCGCATCCGCCCTTTTGGTTGACAATCGCTATCGTTCTCATCCTTTGCCCGAAACCTCTACAATAATGTGCATATTTACGGAAAGACACTTTGGCCCGGCTCACTGGCTGCGTATCAGTGCTGTCGAGAGGGTCCGGCGCCCACTGGATTTTTCGGCAAAAACGGCTTAAAAACTTTACCTTTTTATGGGACCAGCCGATAAAAAACATAGTTGACAGTACAGGAAAGGGCCTTGGCGAGCGAGGGTGACAGGCGCAGCGATTGAAAAAAGCGGTACCGAAAACAGTGTCTCAACGCCGCTTTTTATCGGTCGTTAGTTACGTGAGATGCTATTTGAAGCCCGCCGGCTCTTCGAGCGTTTTGCGGACGAAGTCGAGGAACTCGGCGGCGTAAGCGCCGTTTGTCACCTTGTGGTCGGCCGACAGCGTCATATTCATCAGCTTGCGGACAAGGACACCGCCGTCGGACGGAACGAGCGCATCGATGATTTGACCTATGCCGAGGATGGAGCACTGGCCCGGCACGACTATCGGGATAAATGAGTCGATGCCGAATGCGCCGAGGTTGCTGACGGTGATGCAGCCGCCTGCGAGGTCGTCGGGTGTGAGCTTGCCGGCGCGTGTGCGTTCGATAAGAGAGATGCTGTAGCGGGCGACTTCTGCCAGAGTCTTGTTCTGCACGTCCTTTACGATTGGAGCGACCAGGCCGTCGGCAACCGAGATTGCCAGGCCCACCCCGATTGAGCCGGCCAGTTTGATGTTGTCGCCGTCGAGCTGGCCCGTCATAAGGGGGAACTTTTCCAGGCCCGTCGCGACGGCCTTGATTATAAAATCGTTGTAGGCGACCTTGACATCGCCGGTCTGATTCAGCTTGGTTCGGTATGTGACAAGCTCTGTCACGTCGGCCTTTGCGTTGAGATAGAAGCAGGGTATTTCCTGTTTGGAGCGAAGCATTTTCCGGCCGGTGATTTTTTGCAGCCGGCTAAGTGGTATGGTTTGGCCGAGCCGTGGCTCGGCACCGGTTGGTGCCGCCCCGGCTGAGCCGTTTGCAGTACCGCCGGCTCGGCTGACGTCATCTTCGGTAATCCTGCCGCCCGGGCCTGTCCCTTTAACCGCCGTCAGGTCCACACCGAGCTCGGCGGCCAACTTTTTTGCCCTCGGCGAGGCCGGCGTTTTGGCACGGGCGGCGGCCGGTGCGGCTGTGGGTTCGGTCCTGGTGTCGGCGGCAGGTGCGGGTATTTGAGCGGCCTCAGCAGAGGCCGCCGGTGCGCCGGCGGTCAGTGACTTGATAAACTCGTCGGTGATTTGCTCATCTTTTTCGCCGAGCACGAGCACCGGCTCGCCGACGGGCAGGGTCCGGCCAACCTCGGCGATGATGTGCCTGACAAAACCGTCGGCCGGTGATTCCAGCTCTAAGGTGGCCTTGTCGGTCTCTATCTCGAACAGTACGTCGCCTTTTTTCACCCTCTCGCCCACCTTTACCAGGCAGTTGACGATGGTGCCTTCTTCCATAGTCTGGCCTAACTGCGGTAATCGAACTTCCTTTGCCATTGTCACATTCCCTTTTCGAGAAGAGTATTTTCGGTTGATTGCCTAAAACTAGAATTTTACGCCTCGCAGCGGCGATTGTCAATACTTGTTGTTACGGCTGTGATGTAAAGAAGAGCACCGTGCGGAGGAAAACTTACTTGGCGGGAACTTTGTTTTCTTGTAATATCATCAGTAGAGTCGATTTGCAGAACAGACCATTCGCCATTTTGGAAAGGGCCTTGCAATGCGCTTATCAACCGTTCTGATTGCCGCCTCTATCGCTGTGCTTTCGGTCTCGAATTATGCCGCCGCAGAGGATATACCGGCGGTCAAATGGAAGCATCTTTCGACGGTCAACGGCGACCTCGAGGTCCCCAACGCCGGCAGCCAGCAGACCGCCGCCCTTGTTGCCGATGTCGATAAGGACGGAGTAAATGATTTTCTTATCGCCGAGCGCACAAAGGCGCCGTCCGTCGTCTGGTATCGTAAGGTCAAAAAGGGCTGGAAAAAATACACCGTTGAAGCCGAGCCGTTAGAAATCGAGGCCGGCTCCGCCTGTCTGGACATAGACGGCGACGGCGACATCGACGTCGTCTTCGGCGGCGACTCGCAAAGCAACTGCGTCTGGTGGTGGGAAAATCCATACCCTGATTTCGACCCCGGTAAAGCGTGGAAACGAAGAGTAATCAAAAACTACGGCGCCAACAAGCACCACGACCAGATATTCGGCGACTTCGATGGCGACGGGCGGGACGAGTTAGTATTCTGGAACCAGGGCGGCCGAAAACTCTACCTTGCCGAAATACCCGAAAACCCGCGGCAGACCCAGCCGTGGGATTGTCACGTCATATACTCCTGGAGCGCCGACAGCGAAATGCTCCAGCGGCATACCCGCCCGTATCCCGGCTTCAAGAGCGTCAACGAGCACGAGGGGCTGACCAAAGCCGATATCGACGGCGACGGCATAATCGACATCGTCGGTGGAGGCCGATGGTTCAAACACACCGGCGGGTACAATTACATCGAAAATATCATTGACGCCGGCTACGAATTCACACGTGCCGCCGCAGGCCAGCTCATAAAAGGCGGCAGGCCCGAAGTCGTCCTCGCCGTCGGCGACGGCTGGGCGCCTATGGTGATGTACGAATGGAAAGAGAAAAAAGACAAATGGCGCAAAGGCACAGGAACCTGGGTTCCCAAAATCCTCATCGATGAAATCGACTGCGGCCATTCGCTGGCCATCGTCGATTTCGACCGTGACGGCAATCTCGACATCTGGGTCGCCGAGATGCGCCTCGACGGCAAGAATCGCGACGCCAAAAATATGATTCTCTCAGGCGACGGCAAAGGCAATTTCAAAACGCTGATGGTCTCGCAGGGCATCGCCAACCACGAATCGAAAATCGCCGACCTCGACGGCGACGGCGACCTGGACATCTTAGGCAAACCCTACGGCTGGCAGACGCCCCGTCTCGACATCTGGATTAACGAGGGAACACAGTGAACCGAACACAAACGTTCTGCCCTACGCCGCTTACCATAGGATGTTCCTGTGCTAAACCCGACTTGGCAGCAAGGAGCTCGACACTTGACTTGCACTGCAATATCCTTATAATTTCGCAAAAGTTGGCTGTTTTGCCGCTCGCCGAACCGAACACAAACGGGCGCCGGGCCGTATAGCATCATATTTTGCTTCGCGTTAATTTGAGGAGACGAACTGTGATAAGGATAGAGAAATTAAGGCGAAGTTTCGGCTCCGTAGTCGCCGTTGACGGTGTGTCTTTCGAGGTGAAAAAAGGCGAGGTGCTCGGGTTTCTCGGACCCAACGGGGCGGGCAAGAGCACCGTTATGAGAATGCTCGCCTGCTTTCTAAAACCGGACAGCGGCACCGCAACCGTCTGCGGTTATGACATCCTCAAGAACCCCACCGAGGTGAGACGCTCGCTCGGTTATTTGGCCGAGAATGTCCCCGCGTACAATGAAATGACCGTCGGAAGCTTTTTGAACTTCATCTGCGATGTCAGGCAAATCTCCGGCAAAAAACGTAAAAGCGCCATCGACCGCATCGTAAGCGTGTGCTCGATTGATTCGGTCTATCACCAGAGCATTGAGACGCTCTCGAAGGGCTACCGGCGCCGAGTCGGACTCGCACAGGCCCTCATTCACGACCCCGAGGTCCTCATCTTGGACGAACCCACCGACGGGCTTGACCCGAATCAAAAACACGACGTCAGAAAACTCATAAGCGGAATGGCAAAAGACAAGTGCATCGTCGTCTCGACCCATATTCTCGAAGAGGTCGAGGCCCTGTGCTCGCGGACCGTCATCATCGCCAAAGGCAGAATCCTCGTCGATTCGACGCCCGCTGCGCTGACGGAAAAATATAAATGCTCGCTTGACGAAGTATTTCGCAAAATTACCAAAAGCAAGGTCGCCTGAGATTGTTGTAACGACATAGGGCCTGGGCGAAACTTATACAGGAGTCGAATATGCATAGTTTCCGGGCAGTGTTAAAAAGAGAATTAAAATCCTATTTCACCACACCCATCGCATACGTCTTTCTGGTCGTCTTTCTGTTCTTCAGCGGCTATATCACGTTCAAGCGCGGCTTCTTCGAGATTCGCCAGGCCGATATGAGCGCCTTCTTCGTCAATATGCCGCTGCTGTTCGTATTTCTCGTACCCGCCGTCGCTATGCGTCTGTGGTCCGAGGAACGAAAGAGCGGCTCAATCGAGCTGCTGCTGACCCTGCCGATAACCGTTACCCAGGCCGTCCTGGGTAAATTCTTCGCCGCCTGGTTATTTCTCGCCATCGCCCTGGCGCTGACCTTTCCTATGGTCATCACGGTCTGCTACCTCGGCAGCCCCGACGTCGGGCTTATAATCACCGGATACCTTGCCTCGCTGCTGATGGCCGGCGCATTTCTGGCGGTCGGCGGCTTCTTCTCGGCGCTGAGCAAAAACCAGGTCATCAGCTTCGTCCTCTCAGTCGTCGCCTGTGCCGTTCTCGTCTTTGCCGGTATGCCGAGCACTATGCATTATCTGTCCACGTTTCTGCCGGCGGGGCTTGTCGCGGCAATCGAGACCTTCTGCCTGCAAACACATTACGATTCAATCCAGAGAGGTGTGCTGCAGTTCAGCGACCTGTCTTATTTCATCCTGCTGATTGCCGGCTGGACAGCCGCCGGCGCCGTCGCCCTGGAAGAAAGGAAGGCCGCCTGATGAACAGAACAATCCGAGCCGTCATCGCCGTAATCTTTATACTCGTCATCACCTTCAGCGTCATCAGCATCTGCCAGAACGTCGGCAGACGTATCAAGCTTGACGTCACCCGGGAAAAACTCTACACGCTCTCAAACGGCACAAAGGCGATTCTCGCCCGGCTGGACCAGCCCGTTAAGGTGAAGCTCTACTACGCCAAGACCGCCTCGATGAAGGCCCCCGACAATATCAAGTACTTCAACAACTACTACGAGTACGTCAGGGCGCTGCTGGAAGAGTACGCCGCCGTCTCGAACGGAAAGGTCCAGGTCCGGCTCATCGACCCGAGACCGTTCTCCGACGACGAGGTTGATGCCCTGCGATACGGGCTGAGAAAATTCCCCGTAACACAGGAGGAAAACTTCTTCTTCGGGCTTGTTTTGCAAACGCGGTTCGGCGTCGAAAAAGTCATCCCTTTCTTCTCGCCGGACCGCCAGAACTTCATCGAATACGACATAAGCCACCTGATTGATACCGCCATCACCAGGCAAAAGAAAAAGCTCGGCATCTTAAGCTCGCTGCCGGTAATGGGAGAAGATATCAGCCCCTATATGGCCCAGATGATGCAAATGCAGGGCCAGCAGCCGAAAGCCCCCTGGACATTTGTCCAGCATCTCCGCCAGCAGTACGACGTTACGGCTGTCCCCAAAGACACCAACGACATAAACAACGTTGATGCCCTGCTCGTTATCCACCCCAAGGGCCTGCCCGAACAAACCCGGTTCGCAATCGACCAGTACATCCTCAAGGGCGGCAGGACAATCATCTGCATCGACCCGTACTGCTTCGCCGACCAGCCCGGCCAGGCCGAGATGCAGATGCAGGGCATGCGCAAACAGAATTCCAACCTTCCAAAACTCCTCTCGACCTGGGGACTCAAAATGCCGGACGACACCTTCGTCGGCGACCGCAGTATGGCTATGTCGGCGCCGCTGGGGCCCAACCAGCGGCTCGAAAAGCTTATCGGCCTGCTCCATCTGTCGCCGCCGAACAACTTCAATGCCGACAACGTCGCCACAGCCGAGCTTAACAGCGTCAGGGTGCTGTTCGCAGGCGAGCTGGAAGAGACGGCAGAGCCAAACTCGGCAGAGGCCAACATCCACCTGACGCCGCTGCTGACAACAACCGACAAAGGCAGCACCTTTACGGTCTCAAGCCCCTTTGAGCTGACCTACCCGGACCCGGCGTCTCTTATGAAAAAATTCACCGAGGGCACAAAACCGATTACAATGGCTTATCTGATTACCGGCAAGCTGCCCAGCGGTTTTCCCGACGGCATCGATGTCGAGCTGAAAGCGGACAAGAAAAAGAACGCCGGCAAAGACCCCAACGAAGCCGGACCCAAAACCACCACAAAACACATCACCGGATTAACACGGGCAAAGCAGGACTGTGCGGTCATCGTCTTCAGCGACGTTGACTTTTTAAGTGATATGCTTGCCTATCAGGATACGATTTTCGGCAAGCTCGTCACCGGCGACAACAGCACACTTCTGATGAACGCCATCGACGAGCTTGGCGGCTCGTCCGAGCTTATCTCGATACGTTCAAGAGGGGGGCTTAGAAGACCCTTTATCGTCGTTGACAAAATCGAGGCGAAGGCCGAGGCCGAAACCGCCGAGGAGGTCGGAAAAATCAATGCTGAAATCGACGGTTTCGAGGCCGAGCTGCGAAAGCTCATCTCGGCCTCGAAGGACCAGCAAAAGCAAATCGTCGGAAGCAGCATAGTGCAGAAGACCCGCGACCTCGAACTGAAAAAACTAAAGGCGCGCCGCCGGCTGCGCGAAGTCAAAATGCAGCGACGACAGCGCATCGAGCATCTCGGCAATATACTGCGAAACTTCGATATGCTGCTGGCGCCGGCGGTGATTCTCATCATCGCAATTGTGCTCGGAATCCGCAGGGCCGTGCTGAAAAGACACTATATCAGTCATGCAAGTGATGCCTGAAAATCTTCTCCAGGAGTTAATAGCCGATGAGTAACAGAAAACTTACGATTCTCGGAGTAATTGCGGCGCTGACCGTAATCTGGGCGATTGCGCAGTCGAAAATCGCAAACCGGCCCAAATATCAAATCACCGTCCCGCGATACCTCATCGAGGGTCTCGACCCGGACCGCATCGCAAGCATCGTCATTGGAACGGGAAAAGACCAGGTAATCCTCAACCGCCGGGGCGGGGGCTTTGTAGTCGCCTCGAAGGATAACTACCCCGCTGTGAACACCGAGCTCAACAAGCTTATCAACAACTGCCTCGACGCTCAGCCCGGCGAATTCATCACCGATGAGCCGAAAAATTTCAAAGACCTCGGCGTAACCGAGGAAAATGCCAGATATGTTGTGAAGTTTTTCAAACCGGACTCGTCGCTGCTGACCGGTATCGTCGTCGGACGGCTCAGGGAAAAAGGTCGCGGCACCTACCTCAGACGCGTTGACTCCAACAACGTCTATGTCAGCCCGAAAACGCCCTGGATTAAAAAACGCTCACTCGACTACGTCAAACAGGACCTCACGAGCGTCAAACGCGAAGACATCGAGTCCGTCACCGTCGCCTCCCCGAACGAAATCTACACCCTCGACTCCTTCGACAATGGGAAAGCCGCCTTCATCATCGACCTGCCCGAGGGCAAAAAACTAAAGACAAGTGCGGCAAACAGCGCCCTTACCACCCTGACTAACTTACGCTTCGACGACGTCGGGAAATTCTCCGCCAAAGACAACAAACTCAAATTTGACACCCAATACACCTGCCGGCTGAAGGATTCCACCGTCTATACCGTCAAACTTGCAAAAAAGGACAACAAGACTTTCGCCCTGTGCACCGCTGAGTTTACCGACAAGACCCCCATTACAAAAAAACAGGGTGAAGTCGAATCGGACGAGGCGCTAAAGAAAAAGGAGGTCAAGCTGTTGGCCCGTGACAACGCCGACGACTTCGCCAAGACTCACGCCGGCTGGCTCTACGAAATCCCAACTTACCGGGCCGACAATATGACCAAAAAGCTCGCCGATTTGCTCGAAGACATACCCGAGCCGAAGCCGAAGGCCGAAGCCACCGAAAAAACCGCCCAGCCGGCCGTCGAATAAAAAATTTACGTAACCGTTCACGGAGTAAATGGTCGTTTTATGTCATTGCGAGCGAAGCGAAGCAATGACAAAACGTGAGGGGTTATTCGGATAGGTACTTATACTGATTACCGGGAGCAGATTATGAACAGCCGACAGAGAGTTTTGGCAATGTTCGCCGGCGACAGGGTTGACCGCCTGCCGCTTATGCCGATTACAATGCAGCTTGCCGCCGACCGGCTGGGCAGAACTTATTATGACTATGCAACCGATTATCGCGTGCTGGTCGCCGGGCAGATAAAAATCGCGGAGGATTTCGATTTCGACCACGTCGGCTGTATCTCCGACCCCACCCGTGAAGCCGCCGACTGCGGCGCAGCCATACGCTTCAGCGAAAATACCCCGCCTGACGTAGATGAGCGGGACGCACTGCTGGCCGACAAGACCAAACTGGCGTTACTGAAGGAGCCCGACCCGCTCGGCGGCGGCAGGATGCACGACCGCGTCAAAGCCGCTGCGCTTTTCAAAGAAAAAGTCGGCGGCGACAAAATCATCGAGGGCTGGATAGAAGGCCCCTGCGCAGAAGGCGCCGACCTTCGCGGCATCAATACCATTATGATGGACTTCTTCGAGGACCCCGCCTTCATTCACGAGCTTTTCGAGTTTGTTATCGAGATGGAGCTCAAATTCGCCAAAGCCCAAATCGAGGCGGGCATTGACCTGATGGGCGTCGGCGACGCCGCCGCCTCGCTGGTCGGGCCTAAAATCTACGAGGAATTTATCTGGCCGTACGAGAAGAGATTGGTTGACGGCCTGCACGAAATGGGAACCGCCGTCCGACTGCATATATGCGGCGACACCCGCGCAATCCTGGACGGGATGGGCCGGCTCGGCTGCGAAATGGTTGACCTGGATTTTCCCTGTCCCGTTGGGATGGGCAGAGAAAAAATGGGACCCGACCAGGTCCTCTGCGGCAACATCAACCCGGTCTCGGTCCTGCAGGACGGCTCGGTTCAGGATGTTCACGAAGCGTTAGAGCAATGTCACCGGCAGGCCGGCGACAGGTTCATCGTCGGCGCCGGCTGTGAAGTTACCCGCGATACGCCGGTTGAGAACATTCGCGTCCTGCGCGATTATGCTTTTGACACACTAAAACCTTAAAGAAAAATGAAAGGTGAACCAATGAAAACCTCAATCGTGATTTGTTCGGTCATTGTTACATTGGCTGCTGCAAATGTAACAGCCGCAGGGGAAAATGAATTTACCGGGCTTAATGTGAATATGTCAAACCTGCCGCTGCTGTCAAATGCGAAGTCGCGTTCGGTCAGCCCGGAAAACCTCACCGGCGAAAAGGGCAGAGGCGGTATGGCCACGCTCGACACCGGTTCCGCCTCCTACGCCGCCCGAGAGCTGGGCCGGGGCTGGAAGGTAAATCCCTACGTCCACATCGAGCCGGGCCAAACCTTCACAATGGCGCAAATCACAGGCCCCGGCGCTATCAAGCATATCTGGATGACGCCGACCGGAAATAACCGCCTTACCGTCTTTCGTTTCTATTGGGACGGCGAAGAAAAACCCTCCATCGAATGTCCGGTTGGCGACTTTTTCGCCTGCGGGCTGGGCCAATATGCCCAGGTCAATTCACTCGCCGTCTGCGTCAACCCGAAAAGCGGCTTCAACTGCTACTGGACTATGCCGTTCAGGAAATCCTGCAAAGTCACTATGACAAACATCGACGACAAGCGAATGACGCTCTACTACCAGCTCGACTACATTCTTACCGATGTCCCCGCAACAGCCGCCTACCTTCACGCACAGTTCAGAAGAGTAAATCCCCTCCCGGACAAAGAAGATTACACCATCCTCGACGGCGTCAAAGGCCGGGGCCAATACGTCGGAACCTATATGACCTGGGTCTCGAAAAGTCCCGGCTGGTGGGGTGAAGGCGAGATAAAGTTCTACCTCGACGGCGATACCGAGTTTCCGACAATCTGCGGCACAGGCACCGAGGACTATTTCTGCGGCTCTTATGGCTTCGACAACCCCGCCGGCGGCGGATACAAAACTTTCTCCACTCCCTATGTCGGAATGCCGCAAACGCTCTATACCAGACGCAAACCGACCGTCAAAAGCAAAATCATCAAAGACGGCCAAATCATCGGCGAAAAAGTTACCAAAGACACCCAGCCGCCGCCGCGATTCTCGCTTTACCGCTGGCACATCGCCGACCCCATTCGGTTCGAGCGGGACCTGCGGGTAACCATTCAGGCGCTCGGCTGGCAGAGCGAGGGAAGATACCTGCCGCTGAGAGACGATATCAGCTCCGTCGCATTCTGGTACCAGACCGAGCCGCACGCGCCGTACCCGGAACTGCCGGACAAAGACCACCTGCGGCTGGAAGAGTAACCTGTACCTGTGGACGGGTTGCCGCCGGGCGGATTGTCATTCTCTTTCGGCAAGCTCAGCCCGTGTAGCCGAGAGGCAGGTGTGGGTTTTCGGCTTCGTTCTTTGCGGAGTGGTGCGGGAAGCTGTCGAGCCAGGTCACGACGAGAATAAAAATGGCGAACAGCAGAACGCTGCAGGTGAGCAGAAAACCGGCTAACGATGAGTTAAGGACAGCAAAGACGGATTGTTTCAGGCCAAGCGCGTCATCGGCACCGAGCCGTTGCAACAGCTCAACCGGGAGAATCCTCCTGAGAATGACCGATGCACGCAGGGGCAGCCAGGATTTTGTCTGTTGCCAGAGGTAAATCTGGTATATGAGCACGCCTGCGCCGGAGCCGAGCAATAGCCAGGGGACCGTACCGAACAGCTTACAAAACACCGAGCAAGCCTTGTAGCCGAACGAAGTTCCGTTTTGCTTTTTGCCTGTCATAGTACGCCTCTTTTTATCGGGTTGTCCCCGCTCTTACAATCGACTATTGCTGAACCGGCTTTCGCCAAATAGAAAATAGTCGATAATAAATAGTAAATTTTTTACCTGTTTCACTTTTTTTTCGTAGTTGCCGAACGGGCACATTACACCGAACCCGCCGACCCTATATTAAAGCATACGATACAAAGCGGGCGTTAGGAAATGAGAACGCCTGGAAAAATCCCGCCCCCGCCCCCTTCACGCTCCGCAAAACGCACGCAGAACAAGCCCCATAACTTCGACAAAAGCCGCCCCAAAACGCACATTCACGGGGGAAAATGCGTATTGATACGACTGCACCGCAAAAACCGGTTTGAAGTGAACGAAAATTACGCGATTTTGAGCTTTGAACCCGCTAAAGCAAACGCCGTAATCGCCCGAAATAACCGCTATAAAGCCCAAAACCGCCCACAGGGCGAATTGGAGACTTAAATGCTCAAAACCAGTGGTGTTATAGTTTTATCGGCTCTGTGTCTGTTTGCAGAGCCGCTCCGGGCCCAGCAGGCCGGGCCGGAGGGGCAAACATTCCCCGACCAACAGGCCCCTGGAGGGCTTGCCCCTGACCGCCGAGCCGCCATCATACCGGTCGACAAGCATTTCTCGCCGTCGGTCAGCAAGACATTCTATGAAATTGCCGGCGAGCTTGCCCCGCAGGGCCCCGCCGCCCCGCCGGTTCTCACCAAGGCCGAGGCCGACCAGGCCCTTATGATGCTGAATGCCGCCGCCGCTCTCAACGACAGGGCGCAGGACGTCCTGGCTGATATGCTCAGAATCGCCTCGAGACCGTCACACCTGAACCGTTCGCAAATGATATACGATTTGTTAGTCAAATATGTCAACAAAGTCTCCGACCTTGAGGTCACGGATAGGGCAATCCGATACCTGCTCGAACAGTTAAACTCCCGCGAGCAGCGCGAGGTGCTCCTTGGACGGCTGATTAAGGAGCTGGCCCCGCCCAACACACCGTTGAGTTCGGAACTGGCGACACTGCTCGGCCTTTTGAAGGCGGAGAAAGCAGACGACCCGAATGCCATCCAACTGCTGGCATACGCCTACAGAAGCGACAAATACAACCGGCTTGCGTTCGAGAAATTACGGGAGCTTCTGCCCGCCCCGCCCGGGCCGACGGCGCAGCTCGAATACCTCAGGTTGCAACTGCGCAAGAACCCGCTCGCTCTCCAGGCGGCAATGGCCTTTGCCCGGTACGCCGACAAGGTGCAGCTTTACGAAGTGGCGGCCGACAGTTACGAATACTGCGCCAAGCTGTTCGAGTTTCACCGTCCAGCCGAGCCGCTGCCAGACGCAATTTACCTGCCCCTCTCGCTCTGCTGCTACAACAGCCCTTCGTTTCAGCACAGATGCCTGCAGATTGCCGCACAACTGAGAAGCGAAGGCCGCTTTGACCTTCGCGCCGAGGCCGTCGCCTCGAAAGCAGCGTTGAAAATGGGCGACACCGAACAGGCAAACCGCATACTCAAAACCGCCGAAAACAAGGCCGTACTTTCCGCTCTCACTGGTAACCAGGCCACAAACAACACTGAGCTGGCCTGGTTCTACTGCTTCGCCGCCTCACAGCCGGAAACCGCCATCGACTGGGCGAATAAGGCCTACTCGGCGGACCCCAGCTCGCCGGCCGCCGCCGCTGTTCTTGCATATTCTCTCGCCAAAAATGGCCAAACCGACCTGGCACAGTCGCTCGTCGCCGGCTACAAGCGAAATCAGATAGCCACGCTGACGCTGGCTCTGGTCCAGATGGCAAAAGGACAGAACTCCACAGCCGTCGATACCCTTAAATCGGCCGTCGATATCGACCCCGGCTCACTTGCCGCCGAAGAAGCGAAACGAATTCTCACCCGGCTGAACGCCGAATACGTCCCGCTAATCGATACCGCCTTCGTCCTGAATGCCCTGCACGAAAGCATCGGCGAAAAAATCGTTCCTGAATTTGCCGCACCACGCGACATCATATCCTTACAGCTCACGCTGAGAGGCAATAAATTTTCATACGGTACCGACTTCGGCGGCTCCGTTGCGGTTACCAACAACTTCTCCGAGCCGCTGGTCATCTCGGACGACGCCCTTTTCACCGGCTATGTAACGGTGGACGCCAAAGTCACCGGTGACATCAACAGAGAAATACCGAATCTCTGCTCCGTGCGGATAAGACCATCCGCCGCCGTTGAGCCGGGACACAGCGCCGTCGTCCCCGTTCGTCTCAAAACCGGCCCGCTGAGAAAACTGCTGCTGAGTCATCCACAGGCATCCCTGAACATAGAATTCACCGTTTACCTCGACCCGGTTTTGACGGGCGAGGGCGAAAAAGTTACCGGCCTTGCGGGCATTGAGCCGGTCACCGTAACGATACAAAGGCCCGCCGTCCAAATCAGCAGGGAGTTTCTCCGCAACCGCCTCAACTCGCTCGCCAGGGGACGACAGGGACAAAAAATCAAGACCGCACAGCTCTTCGCGGGACTGCTGCTCGAACAGCACGAAATGAACCCCGACAACCCCGCGTACAAATTCATCTACGCCGACTGGATGCCCGACCTGTTGAAATCGGCGATGATTCACTCGCTTACCGACGACGACTGGGTCGTGAGGGTCCATACAATGAACGCCATACGGCCGCTCCCGCTGGATTACGAGCTTATAGACGCCGTCTCGACCAGCCTGAACAGCGAGGACTGGCCCGCCCGTATGATGGCCCTTTACCTGCTCGCAAAAAAACAGGGCGACACATTCCAAAAAGTCCTCGATTACAGCGTACAATACGACCGGAGCGAGCACGTCCGCAATATGGCCCTCGCCCTCGGAGCCGCCCGGCCCGTAATGCCCAACGCCGCCGAACAGCAGCCGGCCGGGCAAAACGCACAACAAAAAACCTCGCAAAACTGATTTGCCCGGAGCATAAAAGCCGCTATTTCCATTCCAAAATCTGCCCGTCCTTCAACAGTTCTGCTCGCAGCTTGGGGTAATCGAGCCCCTGGACACTCACGCCATCGTCGATCGCAAGCGACGCAGCAGCCCCCGCCGACTGGCCGAGAACCATAAACACCGGCTCCATCCGAATCGAGCCGTAGGCAATGTGCGAGGCCGACAGGCATATCGGAACCAGCAGGTTCGAGCACTGCCCACGACCGGGGACAATCGAACGGTAGCTGATTGGATAAGGCCCGGCTACCGCAACCTGTACGTCGCCTTCGTTTCGGACGTGTCCCTGCGAATCGACGTACCGCTGCGTGTTGTGCGAATCCATACCGTAGGCGGCAAGGCCGACCGAATCGCCGGCGATTTCCCTTCTCCGACAATTGCCCTCGGTCATTACGTAATCGCTCACCATTCGCCTTGCCTCGCGAATATAAAGCTGCCAGGGCCAGTTGCCGTTATCGACAAACTCGTCGGCGGCAAGCCCCCACCGGCTCAGCCGCCTGCGAATCGGCCCGGGTACACGCCGATGGTTGGCAAGTGTCCACATCAGCCCCTTCTGATAGCTCTCGTGCTCGGCAATTATCCTCTCCCTCGCCGCGTAGTCGCCGTCGGGATAATCGTAGTTCATCCCGATGTCGTCGGTCGAAAAACCGTCTCTGTTGTTCGTGTCGGTCTTGCGGTTGGGCATAATCGTCGGCAGCCACGGTATCCTGTCGCAGCCCGCCTCATAGTACCGCAGCAACAACTCGTATCGCCTCTCGTCGTAGTCGGCCGGCTTTGGAAACGCTACTCTGTTGCGCTCTACATCGGTAAGACACATCCTGAAGCAGTACGCCTGTACCCGCGCATCCGCCCGGCCCTCCTCGCCGGGCCCGCCGGCGTGAACACCGGGCAATAGCCCGCTCGACGGCTCGCCTGCTGCGACGTAAGGGTCAACCGGTTTGTCAAAGTTATGCGACCGGGCATTTTTCGTCTGGACCCCGTTGAGCGTCTCTGCGTATTGTGTATTCGCCTCCCTGCCGACGGTATAGCGAACGCCCGCCCCGGCCATCAGGTCTCCCTCGTACGTCGCATCGATAAACACCCCGCCCCTGAAGACCCTGCCCGACTCCATCCTCACCGATACTATCCGCCCGCCGTCCCTGCACACGCCGTTTTGCAAATCGAGCCGCTGACCAT
>CAZPDW010000020.1:0-2029 GCA_964585535.1 uncultured Pirellulales bacterium | reverse complement strand
GGCACCTTCGCCTGGCGAACCATATCGTTGAAAATCGCCTCAGCCACATGCGGCTCGAACGTCCACCACGCCTGCTGTTTGTCCCAGTCCGCCGCGGCGCCTCGCCAGGACTTTTGTCCCTTTCTGTACTGCTCGCGACGCTCATAGACCCAGCTTTCGTCGGCCAAGTAGTGCAGATATACCCGGTGGTAAAATTCCCTCGCCAAACCCCCGATAGCCGCCTTGTTGCCGATGTCCGTCGCGCCGAGCCCGCCCGAGGTCAGCCCCCCTAAGTGCCTGCCCGGCTCGAGCAACACGACACTTTTGCCCATCCTGGCCGCCTGAACCGCCGCCGTAACACCGCTACTCGTCCCGCCATAGACGACCACGTCGTAGCCGCCGCGACCGGCCGTCGCCGTTCCTGCACAGCCGCCGGCTTGAACTGCCACAAACACACACAATAATACTTGGCCAACCAGGCCTGATAACCTGCCCATAATGACTCTCCCGACAAATCAAAGACCCCTGAAACAGCGAACAAACGCCTGCCTGAGACAATATAAATGCTGATGCGAAAGCTCAAAGATATTTTTGTTCACCCGCAGAGTTTTATGTTGTAATATCACCTTGATTTTGTAACATCTCGTCCGTCTTATCGGTACATATATTTGGGTTATTTTTTTGAAAGGGTTCTTCAAATGCCGGCAAAAGTTGATAAGGAAAAATGCACTGGTTGCGAAACCTGCGTCGATGAGTGCCCCAGCGACGCCATCAGCATGGCCGACAAAAAGGCCGTCGTCGATGCCGAAAAATGCATCGACTGCGGCGTCTGCGTCGATGCCTGCCCCGTGGAAGCAATCACTATGGAGTAACTATGAATTCCATTGGCCCCATCGTCTAGGTAGGCCCAGGACACCGGGTTTTCAACCCGGCAACAGGGGTTCGAATCCCCTTGGGGCTATTTTGCCTGCCGGTAAAAAACAAAGCAGTTGAGCAGTGCAAGGGTGAACAGTAGAGCACAAAACCTAACAATGCTTAACTGCGCTCTACTTTCTACTGTTCTATTTTCTGAAAACTTGCTCAAAATGAACAGGTACTATTTCTGATTTACAATTTACGATTGTTCCGGCACGGTAAGCGGGCTTGTCCGCCGTTGACCCGCCGCAGGCGGGGTTCGAACTTGTCAGCCGTAGGCTGATCCCCTTGCAGCGATTTGAATCACATCGGAAAAGGCTTGTAAAATTGGATTGCTATCTGGTGAGAAGTTTGGTATAATAATGGGGTTGTGGCTTGATTTAGAATCGAGAATGAAGAAAATAGCAGGAGGACGGAATTTTATTTGATTATTTGCTTTGATACCGGAGGAGAACAATATGAGGCGGTTAATTGCGATAGCAATTTTAGTTGTGGGATCGGCTGTATGCGCGGGGAGTGTCTATGTTGCTGCCGTGTGCGGACTGACGGTTTCTGATGCTAACGCGGCCAACAGTTCGCAGGAGATTGAGGTGGTGCTGCACATTACGGAGATCGAGCCGTCGCCGTACTGGAAAAACGATATCGAGGTGCCGGGGGACAGTTTTATTGTTCCGGGGACATCTGATGTAGAACCGGGTTGGGTGAAGTTTACGATAATTCTATCGGAGCCTTATAACCCGAACACGGTGTACTACCAGGACAGTCAGGAATATCTGTTTCACTATGATTTTGCGACGGAGCTTCTTGAGCCGTTTATAGGGATGAGTCCGAGTGAGTACGAGGCGGTGGCGCTTTACGCGGCGGGACAGGAGGCAGTGTTGGGAGCGGTGATAGTGCCGGCAGATTCGGGGATACAGGAGTACGGGATTCAGTTCATCAGGTACGATGCGTACACGCGGGAAGAGATTCGGGATATGTTCAATGTGGCCAATGCGAGCGTGATTGCGGATCCGTGTGTTGAGGCGTTTTACTTTCCGAGTTACGAGCAGATGGCGGTGGCGGAGGATAACCGGGCGTGGTTTGCGGCCGAGGGGATAGAGGTGAGCTCGACGGCACGCTGGGCGGCGGGGTCTAT
>CAZPDW010000019.1:0-21405 GCA_964585535.1 uncultured Pirellulales bacterium | reverse complement strand
CGAAGCAGGCCACGTAGCCGATGCCGCCGATTTGCTCGGCCGGCCTTACATCCTCGCAGAAAAAATTATTCCAGGCCGCGGAAGAGGAAAACAACTCGGATTCCCAACCCTCAACCTTCAAATACCCCGACAGGTTATTCCCGCCGAGGGCGTCTATGCCGGCTGGGTCAGTCTCGGCGATGACCTCGGGCATACCTTTGATGCTAAACAGCGATTAAAAGCCGTCTTCAGCATCGGCCAGGCCAGAACCTTCGGCGACGAAACCCCCCTGCTCATAGAAGCACACCTGTTGAAAAATGATATCCCCGAAACTTCAGGTAAATGGATGGCAATGGAATTCGTCCGGCGAATCCGAAGCCAGCACAAATTCAAAACACCCGATGACCTCGCCCGCCAAATCCAAAAAGACTGCGACAAAGCAAAAGAGATTCTAAATCGTGCCGCACACAAACCAGCACATATTGGCAATCGGAGCTCTTGACATGAAAGTCCCCGTAAGAGAAAAAATCGGCTACGGCTGCGGCGAATTCGGCGGCAGTCTCATCTGGCAGGTCATTATGTTCTTTTTGCCCATCTTCTACACCGACACATTTGGCCTGCAGGTTAGTTTTCTTGCCTGGATGCTCCCTGTTACCCGCCTCTTCGACGCCGTCAACGACCCCCTCATGGGCCTTATCGCCGACAGAACAAACACCAGGTGGGGTAAATTCAGGCCCTATATCCTCTGGCTGTGCGTCCCATACTGTGTCTTCGGCGTAATAATGTTCATTACACCTCAGCTTTCCATGACCGGAAAACAAATCTACGCCTTCGTCACATATAACGCAATGATGATGATTTATACGGCTATGATGATTCCATACTCCTCTCTTACCGGCGTCATCACCGCCGACCACGTCGAACGCACTTCCCTTACCTCATACCGTTTCACCGGCGCTTACGCTGGCTCTCTCGCCGTCCAGGGCGCTATGCTCTGGCTCGTTACAAAACTCGGTCACGGAAATGACCAGGTTGGTTACCCCCTCGCTATGGCCGTCTTCGGCGTAATGTGCCTGATGTTGTTCCTCTATGCCTTCACCACAATTAAAGAGCGTGTTCAGCCCCCAAAGCAGCAGAAGACATCCATGAAAAAGGACCTCTGGGACCTGGCCCGAAACTTCCCCTGGTTAATCCTCTTTCTGGTCTCCTTCGTTACCCTCGTTTACGTCCCAATTCGCTCAGGCGCCGTGATGTATTACTTCAAGTACTACATCGGCAGGCAAAGTATGGCCACCGCCTTTTTGGTCAGCGGGACCCTCTTTGTAATGCTCGGTGTCACCACCTCAAAATGGCTCACTAAAAAATTCGGCAAACGTAACTCCTACATCGGCTGCATGACCGTCATCGCCGTCTCGATGTGGCTGCATTTCTATCTCAAACCAACCGACATAAAACTCCTCTTCGCCCTGCACTGGATTTACTCCTTCGCCTCCGGCCCGACCATGCCTCTTGTCTGGTCAATGTACGCCGACTGCGCCGACTACTCGGAGTGGAAAAGAGGCCGGAGAGCTACGGCGCTGGTCTTCTCGGCATCTACCTTCGCATATAAAGCCGGTGTCGCGGTGGGCGCCTTAATTATGATGACAGTTCTGAACCGCCACGGTTACGTCGCCAACCAGCCCCAGACCGAAACATCCCTTCTGGGAATCCGCTATTGCCTCAGCACAATTCCTGCAATACTCGCCGCCATAACCGTCCTGCTGCTTTTCTTCTACAAGCTCGACAACAAAAAGCTTGACATAATTCAATCTGATTTGCAAAAAAGAAGGGCCCTGGAAGACGCCTCTGCCGGGCCGGACGAAACGACAGATTCGAACTTGGGACAATCTAATGAAAGCTAAAGCCATTGTTTTTACCGCCCCATTCAAGGTCGAAATCGCCGAAATCGACGTCCCCAAACCGGGCCCCGGACAGGTCCTCACAAAGACGCTCTACTCCGGCGTCAGTACCGGCACCGAAACCCGTGTCCTCTCTGGCGGCCAGGTCGGCGGCGATTTTCCCCTCATCCCCGGCTACGAAAACCTCGGCCGAATCGTCGAAGTCGGCTCAGGCGTCAACCTCGAACCGGGCACTGTCGTCTTCGTGGGTCTCGGCGATTTCACCGGCCCATACAACCGCTGCTGGGGCGCCCATACCCGGTACGCTCTCAGGGATGCTTCACAGGTCGTCCCCGTTCCCGAAGGCACCGACCCGGCGAAAGCCGTCTGCACCAAAGTCGGTGCAGTCGCCCTGCACGGCGTCAAACGCGCAGGCGTCTGCGAAAAAGACACCGTCGCAATCGTGGGTCTCGGCCTCATAGGACACCTCGCCGGCCAGTCCTGCAAAGCGCTCGGCGCCAGAGTCATTGCCATAGACATCGACCCCGCCCGGCTCCAGGCCGCTAAAAACGCCGGTGCCGATTATACGCTGAGCGCTGCCAATGAAAATGTCGAACAGAGAGTAAAGCAAATCTCAGACGGCGGCGTCGATGTCGCCATTGATGCCACAGGTGTAGCAGCCCTTGTTGATTCCACCGCCCGGCTCGTCCACTCAAAACCCTGGACTCCGCCGTACCCTCCTTCTGCACGAGTCGTAATCCTCGGAACCGCCAACGAACCGGTTGTATTCTCGTACAGCCCGACCCTGTTCGATAACGAACCGGACATTTTGCCCTCTCGTGATACTACCCTCGACGACCTTAAAGAAATGATGAACCTTATCGCGACAGGCAGGGTAAAACCCCAGGTCATTCCGGCAAAGCAATTTGATTTCAACGATGCACCCGCTGCCTATGAACAGCTTATTAACAAAAAACTAATGCGTATAGTTTTCAAATGGACTTGAAAGGAGTATGTAACCGTGAGCAAAAAAGCAAATATCGGTATAATCGGCGCCGGAATGGTCGCTGACTTCCACCTAACCGCCATCGAACAAACCAAACTGTTAAACGTCACCTGGGTCGCCGACCCAAACCCGAAGGCGCGCAGACAAAAGCAAAAACGATACGCCATACCGAACGCCGCCGCCGATTACCACGACATCCTCGCCGACGACAACGTTGATGCGGTTATTATTTGCGCACCGCCGTTTGTCCATCTCGAAGCGGCGACAGCCGCACTGCGCGATGGAAAGCACGTCCTCTGTGAAAAACCAATGGCCCTCAACCGCCGCCAGGTCAACCGCCTCGTCAAAGAGGTCCAAAAACACAAAAACCTCGTCTTCCTCGAATGCTCCTGCCGGCACGCGCGCCTCCAGCCGAAATTCCACTTCGTAAAAAAACTTATCGACAACGGCGCCATCGGCCGGGTCTATCACATCCACCACAACAGTCTCATACGCCGGACCTTCATCGAATACAATCCAAACGCCCGCTGGGCTATGAAGAAAAAAACCGCCGGCGGCGGCCCGTTCATCGACTGGGGCGTTTATGATTTGTCCTTCCACCTCGGTCTGCTCAACGACAAACCAAAACTCAAAAAAATTACATCCTTCACCAGGACCGGCCTCAAGGTCTTCCGAAACCCAAAAATAAAAACCGACATCGAACAGCACGGCGCCGCCTTTATGCAGTTTGATACAGGCCTGACTTACTACTACGAACGCGGCGGCGGCGTCCACTGCGAAATACCGAACGAAACACGAATCTTCGGCACCCGCGGCTCGCTGCGTTTCGCATTCTGCTCCTGGGATTCGCCCGAAATCGAGCACTTCTGGGTCGATAAAAATGGCAGAGAGCACAGAACCGTCCGAAAAGTCGATATGTCAAAACACCCCGGTGACCACCCCGCCTTCATCAAGCACTTTGCCGACTGCCTCGCCGGAAAAGCAAAACCCCTTATGCCCGTCACGCTCGCCGCGAAACATCTCGACATCATTTTCAGAATCCTGGCAACTTAATATCTCCGACACAGTCGGCAAGCTCAAAGGAATCAAATGATAAACGATAGCGATTTCAAAAAAGCTCTTGAATTAATCAAACAGTCAAACAATTGCCTTATAACCACCCATACGCGCCCCGACGGCGACGCCTGCGGCTGCTGTATCGCAGTGGCTGAAACCTTCGCCGAACAGAAAAAAAACACAAAACTCCTGCTGCTCTCCGAACTGCCCGAATGGTATCGCTTTCTCTTCAAAACAAAACCTCTCATTCTCGGCGACGACCTCACCGCAGACCAGCTCAAAAGCGGCTCTCTCGGCAGTTTCGACCTCATAATCATCGTCGATACCAACAGCAAAAGCCAACTGCCCGACTTCGACGAATTGCTCAGCAACACAGACACCCCCGTCCTCGTAATCGACCACCACCAAACGTCCGACGGCCTCGGCGACGTGGAGCTGATTGACACAACCGCCTCGGCTACAACTCTTATCGTCCTCGACTTTTTCAAATTCGCAAACTGGCCGATAACACCCTCAATCGCCCAGGTGCTGTTCACCGGAATTGCCACCGACACCGGCTGGTTCCACTTCAGCAACACCGACACCCGTACCTTCCAAGGCTGCGCAGAACTAATCGACGCCGGCGCCGAACCGGCCAAAATCTACCACAGCGTTTACCAGAATTACACCGTCGCCCGCTTCAACCTGATGCTTGCCATGCTGAACTCTCTCGAGCTGCACCTCGCCGGCCGGTACGCCTGCCAGCACATCACACGGAAGGATTTCGAACGCACCGGCGCAAAATACGAGGACACCGAAAATCTCATCGACGAATGCCGGCGAATTAAATCCGTCGAAGTTGCCGCCCTTTTTGTCGAATCCGGTGACGGCAAAATCAAATGCTCCCTTCGGAGCGGGGGCCCTGTTGACGTCTGCAAAATCGCCCAGTTGCTCGGCGGAGGAGGCCACACCGCCGCCGCCGGCGTTTTCCTGCCCGGCCCGCTCGAAAATGCAGAAAAGACCATTCTCAACGCCGTCGAAAAACAGCTCGCCTGAACCCGACCCCCGAAAAATCTGTCATCGCCGGCAATAAAACAGTTGACAAAAATCCATACCACCGATAATTTGAAATCCGAAAGACAGTTGTGAATGTATGCCGTCTTTGGATTCGTAGGAGATGAACCTGTTTGTAAGGAGACTAAAAAATGCAATCGCACGCGAGATTTCTCGTTAGCCCGGCTTTTGTAATCATACTTGCAATTGCCGTTTGCGGCTTCGGTCAGCCGACGGCCCCGCAAACCGGCGCAAATGATGTCGCCAGGCCCGCCTTTCCCTATGCAGCTGAAATTGTTGCCGACGACGTCTATATCCGCTCCGGCCCGGGCACCAACTACTACTTCTGTGGAAAGCTCAACAAGGGCGACAGGGTCAAAATCGTAAGCGACAGATACAGTTGGTTGCGCATCGTACCGCCGAAGGGCAGCTACTCCTGGATATCGAAACAGTACGTCGAAGTTGACCCGCAAAATCCGCTTATGGGCACGGTCACCGGCGACGCCGTCCGTGTATATGCCGGCTCCGACTCCGTTCTGCCGATGCACTCAACCACTATGCAGGGCAAGCTCGACAAAACGAACAAGGTCACGCTCCTCGGTGTCGAGCAGGATGGCTACTACAAAATCGCCCCTCCCGACTTCGCATACCTCTGGGTAAGCACCAAGTACACGAAACCTCTCGCCGAGGCGGCTAAGCCCGCCGAGCCGGCGCCTGTCGCATCCGAAAATGCAGAACAGCCGCAAGCCGGCTCACAGACAAAGCAGCCCGCCGTAGTCACGGCGACAATCTCCCCCGAAGCCCAGCGGCTCAAGGAGTATTACGCCCTCAATGAGAAAGTTGAAGCTGAACGAGCCAGGCCAATCGAGCAGCAAAATTACACCGATACCAAAAAAACGCTCAGGGCAATTGCAGATGACAAAAACGCCGGCAAGGCCGCTCGTTACGCAGAGTTTGTGCTTACTCAGATTAAGCGATACGAGCTTGCCCGGAAAATCGCACTGACGCTCAAGCTTCAGGAACAACAGTTTGTCGAAACCCAGCAGCGAATCGAAAAAGCCCGTACCGCCCGGCTCAAAGAATATGACGACCTCGGCCGTTTTGCCGTCGTTGGTCGGTTTGCTACATCAAGCATCTATGGAGACAAGAAGCAGCCCTATTACCGCATCGTCGATGATAACGACAAAACCGTCTGCTATGCAGCGCCGACACAATCAGCCGAGAACATCGACATGACCAGGTTCCTCGACAAAAAAGTCGGCCTCGTCGGAACAATCGAACCACATCCCGCATCGGGCGGCGCTCTTGTCAAGTTTGCCGACATCGTACTGGTTGGCAAATAGTCGCCGGCTCAGCGGGGTCGTTCTGCGCCGGCGAGCTTGCCGGCCATCACGCCTCCCGGAGGCGCTTGCTACAGTTGCCGTCACTCAAACAACATGTCAACAGCGCGATGATTAAGAGATAATTACCCCCCTGTTCTATCCCGAGGCGCCGGAAAACAGCGCAGAAAAAAAGGGAGACACAGGTGTCCTTAAAAGAATCGCTTTTCTCTCACCCGTCTCCCTGCTGCAATGTGCTCTTTAATACACAGCTATGCGTTTGGCGAAATCGCCTATTTGCACTTGCAACCTTTACATTTTACGAAAAACCCGGACTTAAGTCAAGCCCGTCATCTCGCAAAAAATATATATATTTCTACACCCCCACTAACAGGCTAAAAAGGGCATTATCGACTTTTTTTCTCACCGCCAACTATCTTATCCGAACCGACAATCGGCCAAGTTAAGTTATTGCTAAGCAGCAAATAGCCGACCCCGCGACCTGTTCGAGACATAGTCATTCCGCCGTAATCACTACTTCCGCCCCGCCGGCAACTTCCCACAGAGCCGAAATGTCGCCTTCAACCTTTCCGACCACGTTCACCGCTGAAGCAGCCCTTATTTCGGTCCCCTCCGAGGCGGGTGTGGGACCAAAAAATATGCACAATGCGCTGCCGGTAGGCCAATACCCTATTTCGCCGCCTTCAAGAACGTCCCTGCTGTCCTCATTAAGCTCGGCCCGGACGTGAATCGGAAAGTATATTTCGCCCCCCCATCGGTGCGCCCTGCCCTCTATCGGCAGTGCCTCGGCGATGGCCCGGGCGGTCGGGCTGTCGTTCAGATGCGCCTCGACCTGCACATCCCCCGCAATTATCCTTATGGCCTGCGTTGTTTTCGACTTTTCCATAAGTCATACCCCCAAACACATCTAACGCAGCTTACATACGTCTCTATGCCGCGCCAAGCAAAAATATATTTCTATCCGCATAAGGGCAATCCAGCTAAAAAGAATGCACATTCAGAAACAACCTCGGCTTTGTTTTGCCGCCGGAAGGAAATACCGCCGCAATAGCGGCCCCTGTCGCACACCCAACCCAGTTACCGCATTGAACGATTTACCCGTTTGGGTGTGCCCGCACCACATCTTATCTCCTCAGTTTATCCTCTACAGTCGATGTGATTATAACAGTTCCTCCGGCAGCGGCATCCGAAAAAACAAAAAAAATGTTTTTTTACCGCCTGATTCGATGCTTTTATTGCACCCACAGCTCACCGCCCCGCGTAAGCCCGGCTTAAAAACTCACTGCGTATTTACCAGCCAGTTCAGCGCAAAACCGGCAAAATCAGCCCCGTCTATAAAATCGTCGCCCGACAAATTGCAATCGGCATTGTAACCCGGCTCACCCAGGCCCTTCAGCCAGGTCGAAGCAAATAGACACAAATCATAATAGTCAACCACGCAGTCCCTGTTGAAGTCGCCGACACCCGGCTGCGATTCCGGCAAACCGCTTATCTGAACGTCGTCAATTCCCCAGTAGTAGTCATAGTTGGCATCGTAATAGTGCCACCGCACCTGAACATCCGATGCCTCGTCCGCCCCAAAGCCCGACAACGGCAACTCAACCTCACCGGCATAATCGATACCATGATACGATTCAACATTCTGCCACGAACCGCCACCGATACGGACATCTACATCCCCCCATTCCACACCGGTATAGTACACAAACTCATGGTTGAACTTCAGTGTTACACCTGTGAAGCCCGAACAGTCTATACTTGGCGTGATAAGCTGCTCGTCCATATCCTCGTGGCCGGCCCAATCGCTGTCAACTATCATAAATGTCCCCGTCCAGTACGGACTCGACCGACCGACCGGATTGCTCGATGTCCACGTATCGGAACTCGAACCGCCGTTCACAACAGAGAAGTTCGCATCCAGCCCGCCGTCAAATCCCGTCTCGTATATCACAGTCGCTTGCGCTTGGGACACAACCTCCACCGTTACCGTTGCAATATTCGAATCGCCCCCGTCCGGCGGCGTCCCGCCGTCGTTCGCCTTGAACTGAAAACTGTCCAAACCCATCTGACAGCCGCCCGGAGTATATATAACCCGGTTGCCGTCGTCGGCAAGCACATAAGGCGTTGAATCTATATCGCCCGCATATGGGTCGCTCAACACGCCATAAGAAGGTAATGATGTAATGACATAACTGAGCATCCCCGGCGGGTTGGGCAGATGCTCATCCATCGCCTCCAACGCTATCTCCACCGAAGTGGCCGGCTCGGTAACAACGTTGTCGTCAAACGCAATCGGCGGCGACGCACTGGTGACCAACCCCGCAAAATCAACCCCCCAGCAATTCCCCGACACCGCCTGGTCATCCTGGGATGAATCCGTACTCGCAGCTTTGTCCGTAAAACTATATCCCGGCTTGACCGCGCTCACCGTGTAATCCGAATTTGACGGCACACCCACAAGCGCATAAATCCCGTTGCTGTTGGTAGTCGCGACATAAGTGCCGCCGCCCGTCCTTACCGCCGTCACAGTCGCTCCCTCCACCGGCAAGTCCGTCCCCACATCCGTAACACGTCCGCTGATTATCTCGCCCGTCTCCGAAACGCATATGTTGTAGATTACTTCGTTCACCGAGCTAAAGGCCGGAATCGAATTAATGTTAGGCAGGTTATACCATGCGTCATCGGATCCCTGCCATCCCATATTAAGGTGATGGTAAAGCGTCGAGCCGTCGTATCCGTAGCCGTCGGCAACAACCGAATGGCCCAGACCGCTGGCTGTTATACCCAACAAAACCGGCAAGCCGGCATCCAAATCAGGATTCAGCATCCCCGTCAATCCCGGCCCGATATTCTTGTTGTCGTTCCATCCGTCGATGGCGTTGCTGTACGTAAATGTATTCAAAAGTGCATTTTTTGCGAGGTAAACATAGGCGCCCGAACCGCCGCTGCTGTAGTTCGTCCCAACCGATATACCCGCATCATAACACAAGCTGCCAATGGCTGCCCGCTGTGCATCATTCGCGCCGCAGCCCGGAACGGGAACCATCTGTCCCCAGTTGTAACTGCCGCCGGAGCCGTTACCGCCGCGCGTGTAAGCCGTCTCGCTGCTCCCGTCAACCACAATCGTAAAACTATTAACCCCTATCCCGGCGGTTGGAAACTGATGACGCCTCATCAACTGAGCCATCGCCGTGGCAACACAGCCGCTTCGATAATTATCCACGTCACCCGGCTCATAAGGCGGCGTATAATAATTATAGCACGCCTTGCTGCATTCCGTTCTCTGGCCCCATTCGCTCTGGACAAGCGGCTCAACCCATACCTCTGAGATAAAAGAGTATCCTTCCGTACCCACTGTGTCGCCGTCATAAGCAATAAGCTGCGCCCATTTACTCCGGGCCTTCTCAGCCGCCCGGCCCAGTCCGCGCATATCAGCCCCCCTGTCCGCCTGCCGGGCCGCCTCCACCCGGTTACGCACGTCCCGATTTACCAATGCCCCCAAGGGATTTTCATCCGAAGCATCGTACGAACCCCCCGAGACAATGCCTATTATCGGCTCCACCAAATCGTCGCCCGAGACAATCAAAAACCCGCCGCTCTTGAGGTTCACGATGTAATACACCGGTCTGGCCTGCTCATCCCGATAGGTCTCAATCGATTCAATTTCCCGCCCAGGCCACCTGCCGAGATGTTGCCGCCCCTTCCCGAGCCAGCCAGCCACAGCCCGGCTGACCTCGCCGTGGCCTATCGGCTTTGCCACCGCCTCGGCACCAATCAACCAGGCCAAAATCACAAAAAAACACGTTACGGCAGCAGAAGCTCTACCGTACTTACCCCAATCCGGCCATATTTCCCCCGTATTCACTTTAGTATCCTCAGTCAAACCTTGAACCCGTTGCACAGCCGTACCACACTTTTTCTCAAACGACATAATCAACTCCTCCTAAAATTATAACCCATTACGCTTAAAAAGTCAACCCTTTTTTCTCAGATGCGAGAGATGGCCGAGCCAATTAAAGTTTCACCACACTGCCCCTGTCATTATAGCAGATAAGTTCGTGCCTGTCGCTGCTGTAGCTCGCCGCCGAATGAATTATCACTCGCTTGTCGCTTGCCTGCTCTATCTGTGAAATCACCGCCCGTTTCTCATTCTGAAGGTAATCCGCCACCTCCGGCGAGACAAACAGTTCGACACGCCTGATTTGGTCCTTCGCCGCCGAAAGGTTCAGCAGCCGAATAATCTCTATAGCACTCGACTCGTGGCTCTTCACATAACCGGTGCCGCCGCAGTTCGGACACGCAAGATACGTGCTCGACTGCAAGCTCGGCCGCATCCGCTGGCGGGTCATCTCCACCACACCGAACCTGCTTATCCGAAGTACCTTGCTCCTGGCCCGGTCCGGCTTCATCGCCGTCCGAAATGCCTTCTCTGTTTCTCTGCGATGCTTGTCACTTCGCATATCGATAAAATCGCACACAATCAACCCGCCAAGGTCGCGAAGCCGAAGCTGCCTGGCAATCTCGGCCGCCGCCTCGAGGTTCGTCCTGTACGCCGTCTGCTCGGCGCTTTGATGCTCGCGAAGGCGACCGCTGTTCACATCCACAGAAACCAGCGCCTCCGTCTGCTCGATTACAATCGTGCCGCCGCTCTTCAGCCCCACGCTGCGCGACTGCACCTTCACTATCTCGTCCTCTATTTTGTACTTGTGAAAAAGCGGAATCTTACCATCGTAACATACTACTCGCTTCTTCAGCCGAGGCGATGCTATAGCAAGAAAATCCCTTATCCTGCGAACAACCGCCTCCGAGTCACATACTATCCTGCCAATGTCACTGTTGAATACGTCCCGAAGCGTCCGGATTACAAGGTCCGACTCCTGGTAAAGCTCCGCCGGCGGCTTCGACTTCGCAGAACGCTTCTCAATCGCCGTCCAGAGACGCTTCAAATACCGAAAGTCGTTCTGTATCTCCCTCACCGAACTGCCTGCGCCGGCCGTGCGAATTATAAAACCAATACCCTTCGGGGGGTTCATCTTCTCCAGAATCTCCCGAAGACGACCGCGCTCGTTCTCGTCCTCAATCTTGTGAGATACACCGCATTTATCCATCCACGGCATCATCACAAGATACTTGCCCGGGAGCGCAAGATAAGTGCTCAGCGTCGGCCCCTTCGTATTTATACCCTCCTTCGTCACCTGAACAATCACCTCGTTGCCCTTGTGAAGACAGCTTTGTATGGGTCGGCGCTGCCTCAACGACCTGCGCCGGCCTATGTTCTCCGTCGATTCGCCCTTCCCTCCTGAAAAATAACGTGGATGCAGGTCGCTTATGTGAAGAAATCCGTTCTTACCTACCCCGAAGTCCACAAAAGCCGCCTGTATCCCGCTTTCGACGTTCACAATTCTGCCTTTGTAAATGTTCCCGACGTGCCTTCCTAAGCTCATCCGCTCGATATAAAGCTCTTCGAGCCGCCCGTCCGCCACCACGGCAACCCGGCACTCTTCGGATTCCGCGACATTTATCAGCATTTCTTTTGTAATCTTCAAATTTAGTACCCCTAATATATCCGTTTTCTTTATTCTTTCTGCCAATCCACCCGGGCCCGCCTTACCGGCGAAGCCGTCCCGGCCTCGTCAAGGCCCACCAGCTTCATTATCTCATCGGCCCGTATCGAGCCGGACGGGCTGATTTCGCACCCAACGCTTACATCCCTGCCGTCGAATTCCATCGACTTGATATAACCTCGCACATCGACCACCTTCGGCCCGTGCCCCTTTCGCCCCGCCCGCTCAAGCTCAATCCGCTCACTTGCCAGGACCGCCCCGATTCTCGCCCGTATATCTTCCCTGCCGCAATCATCTGCCACCCTCACCACGTACCTCGCCGAAACGGGCCGGGGAATTCTTCGCCGGCTCGATATGCTCACGTCCAGAATCTCCAGCCCTTCCACAAGCTCCCGGCCGAACCGCCGCCTGAAATCCTCCGCGTCAAATTCCGATTCTCCCTCCTCCTGCTCCACGCAAAAAAGCTCCGCCTCCGATTCCACCGCCACCTGCCTCGGCAGCGGAAGCGACATCCTCGTATGCGGATTGTACCCCTGAGAATACCGCGCCCGAAAGCCCGACCGTATCAACGCACGCTCTAAAACACGAGCCGTCTCTAAATGCGACAGAAAACGCACATCACCACAAACCCTGAACTTTACCTCAACCATCATCGTTTTCTTTCCTTCTTCACGGCGGCAAGCCCATGTCCCGCCTCATCGTTCATTCCCGCGGCCACCTCCAAAAAAAAGAGCCCCTTCATCGCAAACCCGGTCGTCGTCACCGCTTCAGCCCTTTCAGAAGGCCTCGGGAATAACACTTCGCGCCGCGTTACGCAGGTAAATCGAGATTTGTCTCTCTGAGTTCATACCCAGCACTTTTCGGGTCACCTTGTTGCACGCCTCGATAGTCACCGAACGAATAATCTGCTTTATCTCGGGTATCATCGGCGGCGCAAGCGACATCTTGCGCACACCCAACCCTAACAGAAGCATTATGTACTCCGGCTCCGACGCCATCTCACCGCAAACGTTGACCTCAACCTGCGCCTTGTGAGCATCCTGAATCACCGTCCTCAACAGTCGAAGAACCGCCGGGTCCACGGGCGAATACAGCATCGAAACCAGTTCATTTCCCCTGTCCACCGCGAGTGTGTACTGCGTGAGGTCGTTCGTGCCGATACTGAAAAAATCCACATCCCTTGCAAGAAGCGACCCCGTCAGCGCCGCAGACGGCGTCTCAATCATTATCCCGACCCGTATATGCCTGTTATACGCCGTCGATTCCTCGTCCAGGTCCTCCATAACGTCGCCAAGTATCATCTTCGCCTGCATCAGCTCCTGAAGATTCGTTATCAGCGGAAACATTATCTGAACCTCGCCGAGAACCGACGCCCGAAGAATTGCATGAAGCTGTATCTTGAACATCGTTAAATTCTGAAGGCAGAACCGTATCGACCGCAGCCCCAGAAACGGGTTCGGCTCCCGAACAAACCGCTTGCTCTGCGTGAACTTGTCCGCCCCGAGGTCCATCGTCCTGATTACCACCGGGCGATGCTTGAACACCCTCACAGTCTCCGCATATGCCTCGTAATGTTCCTGCTCCGTCGGCTCGGTCTGCCGGTTCAGGTACAAAAATTCCGTCCGGTACAACCCGATTCCGTCGCCGCCCTTTTGTAAAACAACCTCCGCCTCATCCGGAAACTCGATATTGCCGAGCAGTATCACCTTCACCCCGTCCCGCGTAATCGCCGGTTTCTCCCGAATCGCGTCAAGACGATGCTCCAGCTCCACAAACTCGACCGCATACTCCAAATACTGCTTTATCGTCTCGTCGTCCGGATTTATTATCACCAGACCGCGGTTGCCGTCGATAATCACCGTGTCGCCCCCGCGAACGCTCCCAGTCAAATCCTCAAGTGCAACCACCGCAGGTATCCCAAGCGACCTCGCCACTATCGCCGTATGGCTCGTCCGCCCGCCGGCGTCCGTCGCAAGGCCCTTGACGTAATCCTTATTGAACCCCGCCGTCTGAGTCGGACTCAGCTCCCGTGCCACCACCACTACCTCTTCGGTCAGCTCCTGAAGCTGCTCTCGCTTCTCGCCCACAAGGTGCTTCAGAAGCCGCCTCTCTATATCATAAATGTCCGCCGCTCGCTCACTGATATACGCGTCCTTCACCTTCGTAAAATGAGACGCTATCTCGCGAAGCGTCGATGAGACCGCAAATTCCGCAGTCACCATTTCCGACTGGATAAGGTCCGTTATCTTCTTACGAAGACTCCTGTCGCGAAGAAAACGCAGATGCACAGCGAACATATCCTTAATGCTTCGCTCCTCAATGCCGCCCCGGCCCGCCTCCAGACTCGCCAGCTCCGCCGCCGCGTCACGGAATGCGTTCCGCACCCGCTGAACCTCCACAAGACGCTGCGACGCCTTTATCTCACGACGGGGTATCCGGTACTCCTCGGCGTCAATCACCAGACACTTCGCAACCGATATCCCCGGCGATACGGCTACTCCTTTTTTTATCTCCATCCCAAGCTCACCTGTTCTTATTCCTTCTTTTTCTCGTTCGGCCCGGGCTCATCAAACTTCTTCACCTCAACAAGCTCACGCAGTGCCTCTATTGCCTCGCACGCATCACAGCCCTCGGCACGCAGCTTCAGCTTCGTCCCGTACGTCGCCGCAAGCATGCTCATTTGCATTATACTCTTACCGTCAACCTCCGTCTGGTCGTTACTCACCTTGATTTCCGACTCGAACCCGCTCGCCGTATCGACAAACTGCATCGCCGGTCGCATATGAAGTCCGTCCGCATTCCTTATCTCCACCTCGCTTTCGTATACCACTTCTTCCAATGTCTCATCTCCTGCCTGCATATCCCGATGCCGTAAAGAATCTCAACCTTTTCAAACTGACTAACTTTTCACTTTGAGAACCTTACTTCTACAATGACGGGTTCTCGTCTGCCTCTCGAAGCAAATCCTCTATCTCCTCCGCCGTCTGAGACTGCCGCAGGAACCTGCGAAACTTCTCCTGCTGGATATGCTTGAATACCGTCTCCATCGCCTGGAGGTGCTTGTCCGGCTCCTCCGCCGGACTTATCAGCAGGAAAACCGCGTAAACCGGCTGCCTGTCCAGCGCCGAAAAATCAATCCCCTTGCTGCTGCGAGCCACGACCGCTATTACATCCTTGACCGCCTTGTGCTTCACGTGCGGTACCGCAACTCCCTTGCCGACACCCGTGCTCGCCTCGTTTTCCCTCTTTATCACCGCTCGAGTAATCTTATCACGATTACCCCTGCCAAGCCGGCCCGCCCTGTCCAGCGCCGCTGCAAGCTCCGCTATCACGCCGTTACGCTCCGTCGCCTGAACATCCGCAATTACCGCATCAAAACAAACAAAATCCGCAAATCTCATCTCGTTCTTCCAAAACAAACTATCCGGACCCGGCTGCCCACTCCGTAAAACATTCGCCACAAAGCAATTGCTCTGCCGCTTCAATGCCCCGGCTCGCTCGCGAGCATCTGCAACCTCGCCTCAGCCGGCTGTGTGCTTCTTGTTACGCTCCTTGCCTTTGGTATCCCGCAGTTGTCTCTCTAACCGGCGAACACACCCATCGATGCTCTTGTAAAAATCCGGGCCCCGTTCCGTCACTACGAAAACCTTGCTGTGCTCGCCCCGGGCAATTATCTCGACGCCCACGTTCCCACCGCCACTTCCTTCCACCACAACGTCCACCTGATTGATAATGTTGTAATAACGCGGAAGTTTCGATGTCTTCTCTTCTGCATATCGCCTGATTGCATCCGTGATATCGATATGCTTGACTGTAATTGTAAAAAGCAACTCAGTTCTCCTTAACCATCAAAATCTTACAAATACCCGTGTTCGACCACGGATTCTTAGCCCTTCAGCGAGCAAATTATACACAAACTTAACGAAAATGCGCCTATAATCATATCAGATATGGCGGTTTTTCACCACAAAGCACCCTAATAACAGCCCAAAAAGCTGTTCTTAGCGGTTTCTATCCCATTCTTAGGCCAATAGGTCAGGTTGCTTAAAAGCTCCCACTCAATGTTGAACCTCAATAACAACCGGGCCAAAAAGACCGGCATTAAAATCAACGCTGTTACGGGAAACCCAGCCCCAAATAGGATGTTCAACATCTCTGGCTATGTAATACTGCGACATCGCGTTAATCAGCGTATTGCCGACACGAACACGGACTTGATTCTTCCCGTCCCGTAAGTACTCGGTTACATTAAATCGAAACGGCGGCCAAAGCCGGGCCCCGACATGCTCGCCATTTACCCACAACTCGGCCATAAACTTAACCTCGCCCAAATCAAGGAAAACACTACCTTCGCTTTTTGAGAAATCGAAACTTTTCGTATAATCAACGTAACCGGTGAATCGTTTCAGCCCCCACTTCGACCAGCTCTCAAGGGGTTTCTCTTGGCCGTCCCCATCAAGTAACTCTTCAGGTGCCATCAACTTCGGCGCCGCTGCCACCGGCTGGTCAGCCGTATCTATCCGAACCGTCCAGTTACCTTCGATATGGCCCACAACTTCGCCGCCTGCACGAACTTTACCCTTGCCGACCTTCGCCGACAACTTCGGCTCGAACACCACCCAGAAAGCCTCATAAGGCCCGAAGCTCAATTCCGCAACACTGCCGTCCTGCTTCCGGCGCGAACCGATTTCATAAATCTCTCCGCTCTCGCAGTCCCAAACCTTCGCCAGGCCTTTACCTCCATTAAAAAATAACCGGCTTTGATGAGATTTGGCCGTATTATTCACAAGCCAGAAAAAGTCCCGCCCGTCAACACGACGGTGAAGAGACGTCAAATCGAACTCTCCCGACTCGAATCTGACGTGCCCCTTAACAACACTCGAAGGGTCCGCAACCAGCTCACGAATTCCGCCGCGAACCTTCCTGGCGGAACTCCGCGAGACCAGACGCTCCATCAGAGCCGCCATCTTCTCATCCGCCATCCCGTTATCTGTCGAGCCGCTCGGAAGCTCGCCAAGAATATAAACCGCCCCGCCGCTCTCGGCAAACGTTACTATCTTCTCGGCAACATCAAGAGGCAGCACCACCATCGAAGGAAGCACAACCGCTTTGAATTCAAATACGCCGCGCACCAGCCGTCCGCCCGGCTTCACTTCCATCTGCCGGATGTAGTAACGGTCCGCAATCAAATACTCAACCCGCTCATCGGTCAGCTTCTTGATAGCGTCGCTGTAAACAGACTCAATCTGCTTAATCGAATCCTTATGCCGAAAATTCATACTATCCCTCTGGCCTGAAGCCTCCGCATCGAAATAGCTGTCTCCAAGCAGTGCCCAGACACTGTCCATCGGGTTAACAAGCAATACATCAGCCGCCGTATTGCCCTGAGAATTCAAATAACTCGCCCTGCGAGCGAAATCCGTCCACAAATGAAGATAACGCCAGTAAGGATTGCTCTCAAACCAGTCCGGCGGATACGGTATCTTGTTAAGCTTGCGGTTCAGATTAACGCCGTGAGGAACTATATGACTGACGCCCCAGGCGATAACACTATTGACCGCACGTTTCATCAAAACCGGCGACATCTGCCAGCCCGCCACGCCGAGTATCTCGCTTTGAAACCTGCGATTCTCGAACTCCGTAACGCTTTGAGTCTCCTTGAAATCGTGGACACGAAGGGCACTTTCCATCAAACAGTCATTGCCCGGCATCGTAACGGACCGCTGCGCCTCAAAAAAATCGCCAACCGCCTGGGCTTGAAGAAAAAGGGTCTCTTCCCACAAATTCGATATACAGTACATACCCCGCTCCTCGAGCCAATCGCTCGTCCCCCCCAGAAAACTCTCGCAGTAAATATCCGAGACTGCCTCGAACCAGTCCCATCTCGCCTTAGCCCATCTGCCCTCGACGTCCTCATCGACAAGAAGAGGCATCCACACTCGAATGTCACGCCCGGTCTTCTGCTTATACTCCTTATCGAGGTCGTCAGACCAAGCCAGCTTGTAACCATAGTCCCCCTCGTTATCGACAAAGACGCCCGGCACCGACTTGCCGAGCTTCTCGCCCATATTCTCAGCATAAGGACGATGGGCGAACTTAATAAAAACATCCATCAGCTTGCGATTGATATAATTAACATCACCGCCGTCGATACCCGGATGGCTATACTTACTGAAAATATAAATACGCCATTTACCCGCGGGAACCTCCCACTTCACCGCCGCCTCGCGCGCTATCACCCGCAAAGTACCGCTCTTGATTGTGATGTACCCATCCGCCTCGTCGCCGAACTCTGCCGCAACCGAAAAATACCCCTTTTTGACATCGACCGTCTGCCCCCCTTCGACGTCCATAATCTCCCATTTCAACGACTCTGGCTTCAACTCCGGATTCGACGCCAAAACCCGCCCGTCTGCCCGACCGCTCGGCCACCATAATTCGTCGCAATAGCCAAGATACGCATTCCCGGCTTCTGCCTTCTCTACAGCGGCGCCAAAGCTCTCGAACCACAACGGGCTTAGCCACTGCTCACTCGGCAGACCATGCCGCGGATGAGCATACCCGGGATTCAGACGTTGCTTAACCATCTCCTCCGCCATCTGCGACGCATGACCGACATCAAGCTCCGTATCCCAGAACCAGAACGCGAACGGCCCATATATCATATCCGGGTCCGCAAAATCCTCCCGCAACTGCTCATAAGAAATCGCCTTGCGCTGCCCCCGGTTCTCCGCTCCAAAACAAAAACTAATACTCAAAAAAATCGCCAGACCCGATACTGCAAAAAATTCAGGCATCCTCAAACTTTTGCCGAATCCCATCTACTTCTTTCCTTCCTTAGTTTTCCTAAAATATCACTGTATCTTTCCAGACCGTATAAATTCACCCTCTCGCCCGGGTCATTTTCCATATCATACAAAGAGCTGTTATCCTCCGTCGCCCCCTCACCCACAAATTCGACCAGCTTCCATCGTTTCGTCCGCACCATAACGCAACGCGCACCGCCGTCGCGAAGCTCCTCGTACATATCCGTCGCAAAATCGTGCTCACAGAAACACCCGTCCCGCCATTTCTTTACATCACCTCGTATCAGCGGCATAAGACTGTGTCCGTCAATCTCACCCGGCTCATCGAACCCGCAAAGCTCCAGCAAAGTCGGAACAAAATCCACCATCTCAACCGGCTCGGCAACCACCCTGCCCGCCGGCAGCACAGCCGGTTGGCTCAATATAAACGGCACCTTGACGTTCTGCTCGTAAAAGCACCGCTTCTTCCAGAACCCGTGCTCTCCCAACTGCACGCCCTGGTCGGCGTTAATCGCAATAATCGTATTGTCCAGAACCCCCGCCTTTTTCAAAACATCGAGCATCCTGCCGACCTGCGCATCGACAAAAGACACCATCCCGTAGTACGTCCCCCTGGCAATGCCAATCTGCTCCGGCGTCAAATCCGCACCCGAATAGCTGCGAATATTCTCGCGCTCGAACTTCGGCTTGTTCGCTAATTCCTGCTCGCTCGGCAGCGGCAAATCTATCGTCGCCGGGTCAACCATATATCTATCCGGCACCCGCCACGGCACGTGCGGAGCGTGAAAAGAGACACGCAAAAAGAACGGCTTATCCTTACCCGCTAATTCCCGCAGCGCATCCGCCGCCAATGTCCCCATCGCGTATGTGCTCATCTGCTCCGGCTCAAACGGCACCGCCCCGCCTATCGCCCAGCCGTGCGCCTTCGTCACCGCCGCCGGGTACTTCCTGCCCGACTCCTTTAACTTTTTCCTTATCAGCTTCGCCCGCTCCAAATCCGGCGTCCCCGCCCAGTCCTTTTTCGCCCTCACCTCGCCCAACACGCCAAAGTACGGCTGAATGTTGCCCTTCTTGTCCCAGTCATCTCTGTAAGCGTGAATCTTACCCACATTGCAAACATCTATCCCCGCCCGTTTGAAGTTATCCAGCAGATTCGCCTTCGGCTTGTAATCGTTGCTGTGCCACTTCGCCTCCCGTCCCATCGAATTGATTCCCGTCTCGTGAGCATAGTACCCGCTCAGCATACTCGTCCGGCTCGGCACGCAAACCGGATTCTGAACTATCGCCGTCTCAAAACGCACCCCCCTTGCCGCTATCTCGTCCATAAAAGGAGTCTTCACCCAGTCCCGCCCGTAACAACCGACCGCATCCGCCCGGCAGTCGTCCATCATTATCCAGAGCACGTTGGGCCGCCTGACCGGCTGAACCGCAAAACCGCCTGAAACACCCATCGATATCGCCCCAAACCCCGCCGATGCACGCTTCAAAAATTCTCGCCGGCTCAGCCCGCCTCTTGTCGCCATCTCCGTCAATTCTCCTTAGATATTTTTTCCGCCGCCTCAACCGTTCCCACATCCGCCGCCGGCAGCGAAGCCATCCGCGCTCCCGGCGCTATCACACCGGCGCTGACCGCAAAGCGAAGCGCCTCCTCTATCGTTATATCCAGCTCTATCGTATCGGCCTTCGGAACCATTATCACAAATCCCGTGAACGGAGTCGGAGAGGTCGGTATCAACAGCGTCAAAAATTCACACCCGCCCTTCTCGACCACCTTCCGCATCCCCGAACCGGTTACCAGCGCCATCGACCATATACCCTTGCGAGGGTACTCCACCGCAACCACCTGCGAAAACATCTGCTTTTTCTCTTCGGCGGACAAAAAGAAATCCGTCACCTGCTTGACGTATGGATATACCTGCCGAAGAAACGGCGTGTTCATTATGAACTTCTCGATCTGTCTCCAGAGCGCCCGCCCGACAACGCTCGCCAATAGCACACCAACCACAAACACTATCGACAACGCGATGATAAAGCCCGCCGCCGACAATGCCGCGTCTATCCACAGCCTATCAAGCTGCTCGGCCGAACCGCCCGCCTTGACAATCAGAAACTCTATCCCGCGCTTGATATGTACACCGATCGTCTCGTGGATAAACTTATAGCCCCAGACGAATATCCATATCGTTACTATCGTCGGAACCAGTACCGCTAACCCGTGGAAAAAGTAATTCTTAAATCGTCCCGCCATATCGCCAACAAATCCTTATACCATTCAATCAACACCTTGTTTCGCCCCCGGTTTCACCGGGTGGTGCCGTCGCTCAGCCCGCCCCTGACGCTAACCTTACTGCCGCTGCCGCTCTTCGTCAACAGCAAAGTCCTTCGGAAGATGCGCACCGGCAATATGAATAACCGCCCCCGGCAGCGACGCTAACATCCAGACCGCCCTCTGGCAAAGTACTATCCCCATCGCAGGAGCCTTCGCCGCGGCCGCAAACGTCGTAAAAAGATAGTAAAGCGACCCCTCGACCACCCCCGCCCCGCCGATACTCACCGGCACCGCTCCCAGTACCCACGTCAGCGTAAAAAAAACATAGTAATACTTCACGCTTGCCTCAATCCCAAGGTTTCGCCCAAGAAGCCAAAACGCCGTTATCGTCGTAAGCTGCATACAAACCGTAAGCAAAAACGCCGCCGCTATCGTAAAAGGCCGCTTGCAGTACATCACCGCCGCCGTCCGAAGCC
>CAZPDW010000018.1:0-21483 GCA_964585535.1 uncultured Pirellulales bacterium | reverse complement strand
CAACGACAATGATAATGACAATGATAATGACAATGACAACGATAATGACAACGACAATGATAATGACAATGATAATGACAATGACAACGACGATGATGAAGAGTGCCCATACTTCGGACTCAAATGTAATAAATTAGAAAGATGTAATGATTGTCCAGAAGATACTTGGGATGCTTGTTATAAAGAAACGATTAAGAATAAGAAGAAAAAAGAGAAGAAGTAGCCCGCGTGAACCAGCCATCGGCATCCTGCGGTCGAACGGGGTGATATGCGCGCAGGGCTGCTGTAGCTGTATGTAATGCCCGGACCGTCTGCACTCGCCGGTGATTCACCTCAAAGCTGGTTCCTGCGCAAAAATCACCCTGATACCCATCATAATATTTTGTAACTTTGTCCTTGACGGGAAAATTCAAATAAGCTTTATTTACGGGCACGCTTAAGAGTATGGAAGCGCGTGCGGCAGTAAGAGCTTACGCAAAACGAGCTTACGTTATTATAGGACGATTAAAAGGGAATTTATCAGTCGAGCTTTCTTGAAAGGGTCAAATCATGCGAATTGCTAAACTTTCCGCCGTTGCTTTCCTGGGGCTTTGCCTGATACTTACAAACGGATGCGTATCAGAGCAGGATTATAACGACCTGAAGTTCCAGAACAATACACAGCGCAGACGGATAGCGGAGCTTGAAAGCCAGCTCCAGGCCGCCACGCTCGAACTCGACCAGCTAAAAAGAAAGGTTGATTCGGCCGCGGGACGCAGCAGTATTGAGACAAGCACAATGCAGCAGAAAATTGCGTCCCTCGAGGAAGAGCTTCGCAAAAAGAAAGCTTTAATCGCTTCTATGGAGCAGCAGCTTCTGCACGGCACACAACTGCCCGTCGAGCTGAGCACAATGCTCGAAGATTTCGCAAAGACAACCGATATGATTACCTATGATTCCAGCAGGGGAGTCGTAAAGTTTAAGAGCGATTTGCTCTTTGAAAAGGGCAGCGACGTTGTCGCGCCGTCGGCGACAGAAGCTGTTAAATCCCTCTGTAAAATCCTGAATACCGAACAGGGCAAAGAGTTCGATATAATAGTTGCGGGACACACCGACGATTTGCGTATCGGCAGGCCCGAAACCCGCGCGAAGCACCCGACTAACTGGCACCTTTCGGCGCACAGGGCGATATCCGTGCTCGAGGTGATGACCGGCGGCGGCATCGTCCCCGGGCGTATCAGCGTCCGTGGTTTCGGCGAATACCGTCCGATTGCTCCGAACAAGCCCGGCAAAAAAGGCAACCCCGTAAACAGACGGGTTGAAATCTACATCGTACCCAAGGGAACATAGGAACGCACTTTGAGGATTATCAGGCCGGCCCGGATGAGTGAAAATCAGAAAGCCGCAGCAGTTCGGGGCACGTCAGCATTCGGGTCGCCGGCTGCGTGCAGTTCAGACCTGTCGTAATCTATCACCAGTGCCGTCCTTTCCTGTGGTACATCCCCGCTCTTGTTCTTCATATTGATTATGTGACCGAGCTTTTTCAACTGTTCAAGACATTCGGTTCCCATATCCGGGCTGATTGTAAGCTGCCCCGGCATCGGCGGCGTCTGGTTGAAAGAACCTACGTAATGCTCTGTCGCATAGCGAGGCGTCGAAACAAGCTCTGCCGCATCCAGGCCAAAATCGATATAATTCGTTACCATCTGCAGTGTCGCCTGGTCCTGGGTATCGCCGCCGGCCACACTAATCGCCAGCACCGGTCTGCCCCGGCGCAGAACAATGGTCGGCGTCAGTGTTATTCTCGGTCGCTTGCCCGGCTCGATACAATTGGGATGTCCCTTCCAGGTATTAAAACTTATCAGCCGGCTGCCGAGCCACACACCGGTACTACCGGCCAGAACGCCTCCCCAGCCACTTGGCGTTGCCGCCACTACATTTCCCCACCGGTCCGCAACGAGACAGGTTGTCGTGTCGCTGACCTTGCCGCGAAGACCGGCGGGCAGCTTTTCCGCGTCGAGAAGGCCCTTATGCCCCAGTGGGTCGCCCGGCCTGAACATCATCGAAGCCCTGCCCGGGTCAATCAGTTTCCATCGCAGTTTGGAGTACTCTTTTGACAGCAGCTCCTTAAGAGGAACGTCCACAAAAAGAGGGTCGCCGTAATACACATCGCGGTCCGCCAGCGCAAGCTTCATCGCCTCGACAATAACGTGAATCGTCTGCGGCCTCTGAAAACCCATTTGCCTGAGATTGAACTTCTTGAGCAGATTCAACGCCTCCAGCAGGTAAGGCCCCTGTGTCCACGGGCCGCATTTGCAAACCGTATAGCCGCGGTAGCTGACCTTTGCCGGCTCTTCAATCCGCGTCACGTGCATAGCCAGGTCGCTGTAGCGTATCAACCCCCCGTGTACCCGGCTCCAGGCGTCAATCTCTCTGGCAACAGGCCCGCGATAGAAACAATCGGCTGCCAGTCTTAATCCGCGTTTACGGTCATTCGCTTTTTGTTCCGCCTGTATCAGCCGCTTAAGTGTCTTCGCTAAATCAGAGTGCCATTTCTCTTTTCCCCTGCCAAGAAGGCGAAGCGTCGGCCCGGCAACCTCGGCAAAGCTTTTTGTGCCGTACCTGTCCAACAAAACTGTTATTGCATCGAGAACCGCAGGCACCGCCGCCGACTGAATAGTTCCGCCCCTGATGCCGCCGTTCTTCTTAAAATACTCCAGCGTCGCCAGCCGGGGCGCCGTACCCATACCGGCTACGACCTCAACAACGTTTCGTCTGGAGTCATAAACGATTATCGGCACCTCAGAGCCAAGGCAAAACGACGACGAATCAGTAACCGAAAGGGCCAGAATCGTACCGGCGGCAGCGTCGGCGGCGTTGCCGCCGTTGCGAAGTATCTCAAGGCCCGCTTCAGCGGAACCGCTTTTGCCGGCTGCAACCGCACCGTTCTTTCCCGACGCCCGCCATTTATCTGCCCCCTGCGCAGGTGTACATAGAACAAATGCTGCGAACGCACCTGCGAAAAGAATGAATAAGCGGTATAAACTCATAATATCACCTCTTTTTTTCTATCTATGCTTACGGGCTTATGTTTTTACGAGCACAAGGGTAAATCGGCAGGCCGGCGATGTCAAGGTAGATAGCCGGTTCGCGTGAGCCGGGTTGGGCGCAGCGCCGAGGTATTTGTGGATAAAGCGTGGTTTTAGTCCGCATTTCTCACAGTCTTTGATTTCGAGCGTTTTTTTGTGGTAGGCGGGGGTTGAACTGCTCGGCAAAATGGTTGGCAAATTGAGCAATGATGCCCGTAGCTTGTTCGGCCGGCTTACAAGTGAGAAAGCTACAAGCCGAGCTATGTTACTATATTTAGCGAATCCGGTTCTTCCGGTGTGCTTTCACCCGCCGGATGCTGAAGCTCATTGTAGATATCGAGAAATTTTTGATATGCGACGCCTTTTCCCTGCGGGCCGGACAGCTCGGGCAGTATCCTTACGTTGTTTAAGGCGGCCAGGAACTGCTCCAGCGCCGTTTCAAATGCGGTTGTAATATCCGGCGATTGTTCCCCCGTCTGCTCGGCTGCCGATGTGCCGTCCTGAACCTGTTCGCTGGCAACGGCCTCAAGTATCTCGCCGACAATCTCCGTTTGCTGAGCCAGCCCCTCAGCCGTTTCGCCCGATTGTTCCGTCATCGCCGCCAGCGACGCAACGAAGGATTGAAACGTGGAAGTCAATTCACCGGCCAGGACCTCTTTGGATGGCGTTTGGCCGGCCAGAAACGCCTCGACGGACTGGTTGACCTTCTGCGTGAAACCTTCAACCAGCGTGTCCGCCAGCTCCTCGCTAATCTGGCCCCTCTCGACAAGGTCCCGGATATAAGGCACTACGGACTCAGCCAGGTCAGTCACCTTTTCATCCGCGACCGTACGCAGTTCAGCGGTCTCTACCGCAGCCAACTGGTCGTAAAAATTGATGCGCAGCCGAATATCGGCTACGCCCTTGAAGTGCCCCTGCTGCAGCAGGCGAATCACACCCTTGGGGTCTCCGGTTTTTTCACCGTTCTCGGCCTGGCCCGCTTCGTCCGATAACAAGTCAGCCTCAGCGGCTTTACCTTTGGGTGAACCGGAATCGGCCTGGGCAGGCCCCGTCCGGCCGGGATTGTCGTTCCCAAGGCCCGCAGCAGAGGGCATCTGGATGCTCACCTTTTCAAGGTGCATAATTCAACTCCATAAAACGAGAAATTAAATCCACCACCAAACGGTTATATCGGCGCCGCAGACCGTGTAACTTTACCGCCATATCATTGACCGGCTGAGGCGATATTTGCAAACCGGCCCCGGTTCGGCTACCATTGACGCCGGCAGAACCGGCTGCATATCCAGCCGGACGAGAGCTGTAAGATTATAAGGCAGCAAAAAAACCTTAGGTTACCGCAGCCGATGTTGAAGTTTATTTCAGGGAGTCGCCGTAATGAAACACATATTCCAGCTTGCCCCTAAGGGGCGAGTCCCCTGGGGGCTTGCCGGGGCTTTTGTCTATCTTTCGCTGCTGATAGCGCCGTCGGTATTCGGTCAATTTGCGATTATGGACGCGGTTCGCGCAGAAGTGGATTTCTCGAACAAGCTGCGCGCCTGGGACGGCTTCGGCGTCAACTACGTTGAGGTCGCGCAGACGAAGGACTACCGGGCAGACCCGCAGGAATATGGGGGCTTCAGTATTCTCGATGAAGACGAACGGCAGCAAATACTCGATATGATTTTCGGCGACGATGGTCTTAAGCCCGGCGTCGTCAAGATGTTCTTCGACCCATTTCATCAGAAAAGGCCGGACGCAGAGTTCGACCACGAAACGACAACCAAATGGATGCGCTATTTTGTCCGTGAAGGGCTGAAGAGAACTCGCGCCCGCGGCGACGATTTGACCATCGTAACGACCCTGTATGGCCCGCCGCCCTGGGCAACGAAGCAAAAGCTTCTGCGCGGACGCGACCTCGATGCCGCTCGCAAGTACGACCTTGCGCGATATATGATTGACTGGGTGAAATTCCTGCGCGAAAAGGAACACCTGCCGGTCAGGTACATCTCATTGCACAACGAGGGCGAGGACTGGATGCGCTGGCCCGCCGACGGCAAGAGCGGCAATATCGGCGGCGGGCACGATTACAATATGTTCTGGCCCCCCGAACAGGTGGTGGACTTTTTGAAATTTATGAGGCCGATGCTCGATGAAGCGGGCCTGGGCGATGTCGCAATCACGCCCGGCGAGTGCAGCAACTGGTATCGCTTCAGCGCCTGGGGTTATGCCGACGCCATCGCCGAAGACGAAGGGGCCCTGCAAAACCTCGGCCTTATCACCTCCCACGGCTTCTACAACGGCAGTTACGGACGCTGGTTCGGCGAGCACAGAAGCGTCGGGATTGATGTCCTGCGGGCGAGACGTCCAGGGCTGCACGCCTGGGTGACATCGACAAGCTGGGGCAGGATGGACGTGGTGTTTGTAAGAGAAGCGTTCGGCAACATCTACACGGCCAAGGTCAACGCGATTATACCCTGGGCGTGCATCCAAAGGCCTACAAAGTGGGTGGGCGGCGACCCGAATCCGGGCTGTGCGTTCAGGGTCTATGAGGACGGCACATACAAGGTGATGCGCGGCTACTATTATTATAAGCAGCTCTGCCGCGCGGGCCGGCCCGGTATGGCCGTCGCTAAGACAATGGAGATGGATTCCGAAATAGCACTCATCGCCTTTTCGAGGAACGGCACGAAATATCCGGACGCCTTTATCCTTATCAACATCGGCAAAGAAGGTATGAAGAAAATCAATGTGAAGATTGCAGGCACGCCCGGCAAGACATTCCGGGCCTACCGGACCACGGACAAGGAAGAACAATACAAGCCCATAGGTGAGTTTACACTCGAAAACGATGTGCTTGTTTACGAAGCCCCACGGCTGTCGGCGACGACCTTCTTCGCCAAATAGTGACTTGAGCCCCGGCGGGGGCATCACACCTTTCGTTTGACATTACACCGCTCGCCTGAGATAATAGACGCACCAAAATTAAACCAAATTAGGAGGTATGTTATGGAATCTGCAAATCGTAATCTCAAACCCGGCAAGTGCCCTTTAACCGGTTCAACGAATTCACTCGATGTGTCCAGGCGGGATTTCCTGGGTGGCTGTGCCGCCTGTGCAGCCGGTATGTCGATGCTGTCGGCGTTCGGGGCAACGACGGCTCTTGCCCTGGACAAAGCCGCTGCTCCCGCCCTTGGCGGCGGCACAAAGGCCAAGGTTCGCCTTGTGCTTGCTTACCCCTCGCCCAAAGAGCCTATCTGGCCGAATATCGGCTATGATTTCGACGGACACAACAGGCAATTCGTAGAGAAGCTTCGCAAGGCCTGCCCGGGCATTGAGTTTCTTACCTGCGACGTTATGAATGACGACGAAGCGAAAAAGGTGGCTGAGAAGGACAGCGAAGTCGATGGCTACCTTGTGTATCTGTCGGGCTGTCTCTGGGGGGCTGCGCCGGATATAATCGCTGCGAAGGGCAAACCTACGGTCTATGTTGACCACCTCTTTGCAGGAACGGGCGAGTTCCTGACGGGCTACGGCAGGGCAAAACGAGCGGCAAAGAAAGTAATCGGTGTCTCGTCTTCTCGAATCGAAGATGTTGTCCAAGCCGCCCGGTGCATCGAGACCATAGCAAAACTCAAGTCGTCGAAGATGCTCGTGGTCGGCGGCAAGGCGGATAAGCATATCGAAGAGCAGTTCGGCACTAAGGTCGTTGAGGTTGAATTCGCAGAGCTTAACGATGCCTATAACAAGGCCGACAAAACACAGGCACAGCAAATAGCAGACCGATGGATTAAGGCGGCAGAAAAGGTCATCGAGCCGTCACGAGATGAAATTATAAAGTCGGCTGCGATGTACCTGGCTATGGCGCAGCTTCTCGAAAGGCGTAAAGCCCAGGCCATTACGGTCAACTGCCTCGGCGGGTTCTACGGCGGGCACATATTCGCCTATCCCTGCCTCGGCTTTATGCAGCTTAACAACGACGGATACATCGGCGGCTGTGAGGCGGACCAGCGTTCGGCGGTCACAATGCTGCTGATGACATACCTTACAGGTCGTCCGGGGATGATTTCTGACCCGGTAATTGATACGTCGAAAAATCGAATCATCTACGCCCACTGTGTCGCGCCGACAAAGGTCTTCGGTCCCAACGGCCCGTCCAACCCGTACCATATCCGCAGCCATTCCGAAGACCGCCAGGGCGCCTGCGACCGCTCGCTGATGCCGTTGGGTGAGATGACCACCGCGCTCAAATTCGACGCCGCCAAAAAGCAGGTGATTATGCACCAGGGCGTAACGGTAGAGAACGTCGATGAGGATATGGCCTGTAGAAACAAGCTGGCCGTCGAAGTCAAAGGTGATGTCTATAAGCTGCTCAACGAGTGGGACCGCTGGGGCTGGCACCGCGTAACCTTCTACGGCGACTACAAACGCGCAGTCCACAACATCGCTTCTCTTATGGGCTTTTCGGTCATTGAAGAAGCATAAAGTTACAAGGAACGGGAAATGAACGCGAGAGCGACTGTTCTGTCAACTACCGTGCTCTGCCTTGCACTGCTGTCGGTAATTACGCAATGCCGGTCGGCCGAGCCGGGCGATAAGGATACCTCGATGAACGCCCTGGTGCTGCTCGACTCCTCGAAGCCGGCGGCAAAATGGGGACGCGAATACGTCATACCATATCTGGACCACTTCGGCGTGCCGTATCACACCGTTGACGTCGCAACAACCGATATCAAGACCTGTTGGGATTGTCACGCTCTTGCCATCGTTTCACATCCGGATGCTCTCGGGCAAAAAAAGGCCGGCGAGGTCCTCGAAGCCGTCGAGAAAGGCGCCGGTCTTGTCAGCTTCGACCCCAATTTCCCAAAGCAAAAAAAGACCGGCAACCAACAAAAGGCAAAGACCCTGCATTTCAATACCGAGCATTACATAACCGCCCTGCACAAGGGCGCGCCGACGCGCAAGCTCTTCGGCCCGATGTCCCTGCCGAGGATGTCTGTTTCGGACGGCGCTGTCCTTGTTAAAGCCGGCGATGCCCCACTGCTGATTGCACGACGGTACGGCAAGGGACGAATCGTCCAGTGGACTTCTCAGGAGTGGATGAATCCGGATGTGTTGGGGCCACTGGCCGGGCTGGATGATTGCCTGTGGCGGTCGATTGTCTGGGCGGCTCGAAAGCCGTTTGCAATGCGCCCCCTGCCGCCGATAGTGACAATGCGCGTCGATGACGTTGCAGGCCGAGGCGGCCTGTGGAAACAAAGCCCGCTCTACTGGGTCAAGACCTGCGGCAAATACGGTCTCAAGCCCTGGCTGGGGCTGTTCATTTACAACCTCAGACCACAGGCCGTCGAGGAGCTTCGCGGCTATATCAACGAAGGCATTGCAACCGCCTCACCTCACGCCCTGGGCAGGCCGCCGAGAGAAAAAGAAAATCGGGACTTCTGGTACAATCCCAAAGCCATTCCTCTCAGGGCCGACACCTATGACGAGTTTATCTACTTCGACCATCAAAAGGTAAAACCCTGGTCGGACGAAGAGATAGCCCGCAGTCTCAAGGCGGTTGACGACTGGTATGCCGAGACGAAGCTGCCGATGGCCAACTACCTCGTGCCGCACTTCTACGAAATCGGCAAAAATGCAATACCACACGTCTCTGAAAAATGGGGTATGGAATTTGCCGCCTTCAACCAGCAGCCGGGCCTTCCGTATGGTGCCTCATCGCCGTGGGTAAGGTGCGGGCCTTTCCGCCTCCACCAAAAGCCGGGCCCAAGCGCAGCCCACGGCCAAAGCGGTACACCAAGGCCCGTCTATTACGCCGGCTTCGTCGAAGTCGCCGGCTACAAGTTCTTCAACTGCATCACCGAAATCCGCGACGACGCCGGCTACGAATGGGCGCCGGACAACGATGTGCAGGCCACGATTGGCAGAGGAGTCAGACAACTTCGCCGCGCGCTCGACAGCAAGGCCCTCGCGGTTCTGTTTACACACGAGACCGATTATATTTACAAGATAAGGCCCGAAAACTGGGACAAAGAGCTAAAAGCCATCTCAGAGCAAATAGCCGAATTCAATCCCACTTATATGACAATCGACGATGCGCTCAAAGTCGTCCGCGCTCACAGAACCTCGAAACTTTTATCTTGCACCTATGCTCCGTCGGCCCGGACCGTAAAAGCCGAGCTGACAGGAATAGCCGATGTTCCCACGAGCTTTTATCTATATTCCGCAGACGGCGACGGCATCGGTTCACAGCTTGTAGAGGTCCCCGTTTTCAGCGAAAAAACCATAATCGAAGCAAAATGCGAGTGAGGGGCGAGCCGCGTTTTTGCCCGATTAAAGTTGGTTTGCGGCTCATTGGGCCGCCCCGCCTGAAATATTTTCGTAAATTTCCTGAAAAAGCACTTGACGCCGCGATAGTATGTAATACATAATAAGCATAGCAAGGTATTAGTGGTTTTATCGACGGCTTTTTAAGGAGAAATTTATGCGGTTTGAAAGTCAGTTGCTAAAAGGTGTGGTGCCGGCGGTGGTTTTGCAGATTCTCAGCCGGGGCGAGATGTACGGCTACGAGCTATCAAAAGTCATCGAGCAGCGAAGCGGCGACATTCTTTCGCTGGGAAAGGGCACGCTGTATCCTCTGCTCTACAACCTCGAGGCCAAAAAACTCATCCGAGGCCGATGGGAGAGAAAGAAGACCGGCAGACGCAAACGCTACTACTCAATCACAAGCAAAGGCAAGACGCAATTAGCCAGACAGACCGAAGAGTTAAAAGGGCTTTACACCGGCCTTGACCTGCTGTTCGGCAAAGCACTGCGCCCGGTCTAAGCGAACCGAATTCTTTTTCCAATGCCTTCTGATTGGAGGCCAATAGGCATGAACAAGAAAAAGAAAGACCCGATGCTCAACGAACTACCAGCCGTCGCCGCTGAATACATCGACAGGGTTGTTAAAAAGATGCGCTACCGCAAAAGGGTCCGCCGGGAGGTACAGGAAGAACTGGCGGACCATTTCTATGAAGCCCTCAAGGATTGCACAGGTGATGAAGAAAAAGAGCTCAGGGCACGACAGCTTATCGCCGAGTTCGGCGATGCAAAGATGCTCGGCATACTCCTGCGTCGGGCCAAGAAGCGCTGCCGGCCGCTGTGGCGAAAGGTGCTTGTAAGAAGCATACAGGCAGCCGGGATTTTAATACTCTACATAATTATATGCTCGTCGAGATTCTTTATCGGCTCTGCGAACATTACCACTAACTATGCAAAGTGGTACACCGACAAGCAAAAGCAGGGACGGGATGAGTTGCTAAATGCCGGGCCGTACTTCGACAGGGCCGCCGCTATGCTCGAAGCCAAATGGCTGGACATCCTCGGTGAACAGTACGGCATCTGGCCCGGTGATATGAATGACGCCGACCGCTTGGCCCTGCGGCAGGTTCTTACCGAGGCCGGGCCCGCTTTGGCCATGCTTGCCGAGGGTGTGAAGAAACCCTGTTACTGGAAAGACTACGCCGCCGGCCCGGAGTTTCTGGCGGAAGAAGCCGGCTTGCCTGCAATAAACCCGAAGCTGATGGATTCTATGCTCGATTCATTAGGCAAATACAGGCAGTTGGCCTACTTGTTGACGGCACGGGCTTTGCTGAACGCTTATCAAGGAGACGTTGCAAGCGCATTTGAAGATACTCTAACGCTCACCGGATTCGGCTTGCATTTACAGGACAAAGGTATGTTGATTGCGCAATTAGTCGGTGTTGCCATCGAGGCGCTGGCAAGTAACAGGGTCTTTGAGATATTGTCAAGAACGACAGTAACTTCTGCTACGCTTGAAAGAATGCAATCCGAACTCGAAAAGCTCTACGCCCGGCACGATAGACCAATTGCGCTCGACGGCGAAAAGGTCTTCTGGTACGACATTGCCCAGCACGTATTCACAAACGACGGCAGGGGCGGCGGCCGGGTGCTCTATAATGGACTGCCCTATATCTTTACCAAGTGGCCTGATGCCATCTGGGGCCTTGTCAGCTTCGGTTATCCCGACAGAAATCAGTTCCTGGAGAGAGTAAACAGCTTCTTCTCCCGGGCGGAGGAGATGTTTGATAAAACACCCTGGCAGCGGCAGGCAGAGAAAGTTACGGACCGGAAAGAGATATACAATCCCCTTATGCTGGGGGTACTTGGGCCGGCAATTGATAGAATAGCAGAGATAACGTGGTGGCTGCGAACTTCACGAAAAGCGCTGATTACCGCACTGGCGGCACAAAGATTTAAGGTCGAGACGGGCCGATACGCCGCCAGTCTTGCAGAACTTGTCCAGGCCGGTTATCTGCGGACCATTGTCGATGACCCGTACGGCCCCGGCCCACTTTCGTACAGGAAAACGGAGGATGGGTTTGTCCTCTACAGCTTCGGCGAAAATATGAAGGACGACAGCGGGGAAGCGGCGCGCGACGAGAAGGGAAAAATCAAACAATGGGCGGACGAGGGCGACTGGGTTTTCTGGCCTGTCGAGAAGAACCGGGCTTTGGCGCCGAAGTGATGTAGGAAAGGGGCTTTACCTTGCCATTCTGCCGGCGAGCCGCTGGGCCTTTCGCATACGCCGGCGATTTTGTTCCGAGGGCTTTTCGTAATAGGCGTTTCGTTTCATATCCCTGACAAGCCCTTCCTTTTCGCAGAGCTTCTTGAAACGCCTCATCATTTGCTGGACCGATTCGCCGGTACGTGCTTTGACTTTCAGCATAAAAAAAACACCCTTTCATTATACTTAACATTACAGGCCGTCGGAAACAGGCCGGTTTTATACTTCAGCAACTATTCTCGAACCAGTTATACTACACATAATTGCCCGGCCTTGCAAGCCAAAAAAAAGCCCTAAAGTTTATATTGGTCAAAAAACGTGCGAAAATTACTTAGCTTTCCCGAATTCAATTGGTATAATAAGGTTTTGAACGACTGAATCTTGGAGAAAGATAATGTGCGAAGAGTGCGGCTGCGGCCAAAATACCGAGCAGAAAACCTTCGAGCAGAAGGTCAGTGAAATAATCGAGGCAATCCGTCCCAACCTACAGAGCCACGGCGGCGATGTCGAACTGGTATCGACCGAGGCCGACAACACCGTCAAGGTCCGGCTGCAGGGCGCCTGTGCCGGCTGTCCCGGCGCGCAAATGACGCTGAAAATGGGTATCGAACGGCTCCTGCGAGAGAAAATCCCCGAGCTAAAAGAGGTCATCGCAGTCAATTAGCCCGCAACAGCCAATCGCTTCCGGCCGATAATCACTCGCTGACTTTTGGATTCATACCGGCAGAAACCGTCTCGGTGTTCGGCCGGTCGATTACTCCCTTTTCCGTGATAATGGCGGTGATGTTCTCGGCGGGGGTTACGTCGAATGCGGGGTTGTAAACTTTTACGTTCTGCGGCGCCGTTTGTGTGCCTGCGCAGAAACGCACCTCGTCGGCGGGGCGATATTCTATCGGTATCTGCGCACCGGTTTCTATGCTCAAATCGAACGTGCTCGAAGGGGCGGCGATATAGAAAGGCAGCCCGTGCTCTTTTGCCAGGACGCTCAGGCCGTAGGTGCCGATTTTGTTAGCGGCGTCGCCGTTGGCGGCTATGCGGTCGGCGCCGGTGATGACCATATCGACTTTACCCTGTTTCATCAGCATCCCGGCCATATTGTCGCAGATAACCGTAACGTCTATGCCGGCCTGCTTCAATTCCCACGCCGTCAGCCGGGCGCCCTGCAGCAGGGGTCTGGTCTCGTCCGCATAGACTATGAATTTTTTGCCTTTTTTATGCGCCTCGAACATCACCGACAGGGCCGTTCCCTGTCCTGCCGTCGCCAGGGCGCCCGCATTGCAGTGAGTCAGGACACCCATACCCTCCTCAATAAACCTTTCGCCGTTAAGCCCGATTTGCCGGCACATCTGCTCGTCTTGCCTGCATATTGCGTGTGCCTCGGCCAGGACGACCTCGCGCAGCTCAGCCGGCCCGGCGGCTGGATTTCCCGCGGCAAAGACCTCGCCGCGGCGTCTTACCCGTTCGAGGGCGGCAAACAGGTTCACCGCCGTCGGCCTTGACGAGCCAAGGTAATCGGCTGCCTGCTTCAAAGCGCCCAGGGCCTTGTGAACATCGTCAAGGCCCGGCTGTTTCAGCGACAGCACAAGCCCGTAGGCGGCTGCCACCCCAATCGCCGGTGCGCCGCGTACCGCAAGTGTCTTTATGGCATCGTAAAGCTGGTTTGTATCGCGGCAGCGCATCCTGACGAACTCGGCGGGCAGTTTTCTCTGGTCGATAATCTCCAGCTCGCCGTCCACCGACCCGACCCATTTTAGCGTTCGATATTCCACGCAAAGGTCCTCTCATTAGAAGGCCGGTATCAACCGGCCTTTGCTTTTGCCTTTTTGGTCCGCCGGTTAAGCCGGAGTTTGCCGCTTAGGTATTTGCCGGTGTAGCTTTTTTCGGTTTTGACAATTGTTTCGGGCGGCCCGGCCGCTATAACCTCGCCGCCGGCGTCGCCGCCCTCGGGGCCAAGGTCGATTATATAATCAGCTATTTTAATAACATCAAGATTGTGCTCGATAACCACCACCGTATTTCCCATATCGCACAACCGCTGGAGGACATTGAGCAGGTTATGAATGTCGGCGAAGTGCAGTCCCGTGGTCGGCTCATCCAGAAGATACAACGTATGGCCGGTCGCGGCCTTGCCCAGCTCGGAGGCGAGCTTGACTCGCTGGGCCTCGCCGCCGGAGAGCGTCGTCGAGGCCTGTCCGAGCTGCATATAACCCATCCCGACATTGTCTAACATTCGCAGGAACCGCACTATCGTCGGGAAATTGGCAAAAAACTTCAGCGCCTCGGCAATGCTCATACCCAGAACGTCAGCGATATTTTTGCCCTTATAGGTAACCTCGAGCGTCTCGGAATTATAGCGAGCGCCTTTACACTGCTGGCAGGTAACATATACATCGGGCAGAAAGTGCATTTCGATTTTTTTTGTTCCCTGGCCTCGGCAGTATTCACATCGTCCGCCTTTGACGTTGAAGCTGAACCGGCCGGGCTTGTAGCCGCGAATCTTCGCCTCGCGAGTCTTGCTGAACAGCTTGCGAATCTCGTCGAAGACGCCCGTATAGGTAGCCGGGTTGCTCCGGGGGGTCTTTCCTATCGGCGACTGGTCTATCTCGATTACCTTGTCAATCTGAGAGGCGCCGAGGATACTTTTGTGTTTTCCCGGCCGGTCTCGCGAGCCGTAAAGCCGGCGCCTGAGAGCACGCAGCAGCACCTGATTGACCAACGTGCTCTTGCCCGAGCCGGAAACGCCCGTCACGCAGACGAACACGCCCAAGGGAAACTTCACATCGATATTTTTGAGGTTGTTCTCCGCCGCCTGTTTGACCTCGATACACCTTCTCAGGTTGTATTTTCGTCTTGCCAACGGCAGCGGTATTTTCTTTTTGCCTTTGAGGTACTGGCCCGTCAGCGACTGTCGGCAGTTTAAGATATCCTTATAGGTTCCCTGCACGACGACCTCGCCGCCTGCGGCGCCTGCGGCGGGGCCGATATCGATAATGTGTTCTGCGGCGGCTATTACGTCCTCGTCGTGCTCGACGACTATTACGGTATTGCCGATTCGCGTCAGGCGTTTCAAGATTCCGAGCAGCCGGTCGTTGTCCCGTTTGTGCAGGCCGATGGTCGGCTCATCGAGCACGTAGCAGACGCCGACAAGCCCGCTGCCGACCTGTGTGGCTAAGCGAATCCTCTGTGCCTCGCCGCCGGCTAATGTGCCGCTCCTTCTGTCCAGCGTCAGGTAGCCCAGCCCGACATCGACCATAAAGCCCAGCCGGGCCTTTATCTCCTTTAATATCTGGGCCGCTATGAGCGTTCTTTCCTTATCGAGCCGGAGTCTTCGGAAGAACCGCTGGGCCTTTTCGATGCTCATTTTGCTCAGCTCGTGGATGTTTTTGCCGCCCAGTGTTACCGCAACGGCCTCGGGTCTCAATCTCGCCCCGCGGCACGCCCGGCAGGGCAGCTCGCCGAAATAGCTGTGCAGCCGTTGCTTGACGTACTCGCTGTTGGTATTTTCCCACCGTCGTGTAAGATTGGGAATAACGCCCTCGAACCGGACGCCGTATTCGCGTTCGTCCTCGGCTGTCGTGCCGAACATCAGTATCCTGCGTACCCCCTCGCCCAGCCGGGCGAAGGGAATCGATTTGCGAACGCCGAAATTTCTGCAGAACCGCTTGATAAGCCGGTTATAGTAGATATTCATTCTCTTGCCGCCCTTGCGCCAGGCGTCAACGGCGCCGTTTTCCAAAGAGACCGTCTTGTCGGGCACAATCAAGTCCGGGTCGAATTCGAGTATTGTGCCTAAGCCGTCACAGCTTTTGCACGCCCCGTACGGGCTGTTGAAGCTGAACAGGCGGGGGCTAAGCTCTTCCAGGGACGCCTGTGGATGCTCTGGGCAGGCGAATTTTTCGCTGTAAACGGCCTGCTGCCAGTCGGCGTCCGAGCCGGCGTTATTCGGGCCGGGCTGCTGAACCAATACCAGCAAAATGCCGTCGGCCAGTTTCAGGGCCGTCTCGACCGAATCGGCTAAGCGAACGCGGACGGAATCTCTGACAATCAATCTGTCCACGACGGCGGCAATGTCGTGCTTTTTGTTTTTATTAAGAGCCGGGGTGCCCGTCACATCGTAAATTCGGCCGTCAACCAGAACGCGGACAAAACCTTCGCGCTGTACCGCCCTGAAAATATCGCGGTGTTCGCCCTTTTTGCCGCGCACCAAAGGGGCGCATATCTGGACCTTCGTCCCTTCGGGCCGGGCGAGTATCGAATCGACTATCTGCGAGGAATGCTGGCTGGTAATTTCCCTGCCGCAGACCCAGCAGTGTGGCAGGCCTACCCTTGCAAAAAGCAGACGGAAGTAATCGTAAATCTCGGTGGTGGTGGCCACCGTCGAGCGCGGATTGGCGCCGGCGCTTCGCTGCTCGATGGCAATCGTGGGAGGAAGGCCGGTTATCTCGCCCACGTCGGGCTTTTGCATCTGTTCCAGGAACTGCCTGGCATAAGAGCTGAGGGACTCGACGTACTTGCGCCTGCCCTCGGCATAAATGGTATCGAATGCAAGAGAGCTTTTTCCCGAGCCGCTTATGCCGGTGATAACGACCAGCTTGTCGCGGGGGATGCTCAGGTTGATATTCCTGAGGTTGTGCTCGGCCGCAGCCGTAATTTTTATCGTTTTTTCCGCCTGCCCAGCCATAAAACTTCGCCGAGACGCCTCGCCACTAAAAAACCCGAAATTCCGATAATAACCAAACTGATAATTGTAACAAATCGAACTCAGCCGGGAAAGCTTTTTTATCTGTTTCCCGGCCGGGCGGGCACAATTGCACATTCGGCTTGACTTGGGGGCTGTGTTTGCGTATAATAACAATAGCATGCTTTTGAGCTGCGGTGTCGGTATCACAGCACTCAGGTTATGTGGCTTTTCAAAATGGGTGTGAGGGTGAAATATACTGTTTATCTTGGCCTTTTGGCGCTGCTGGCCGTTGGCGCGGAGGCGGGCGCCTATATCATAACTCCCAGCCAGACCACGCCAAAAGTGGTAATGCATACCCCTCTCGGGGCTGTAACGATTGAGCTGTTTCCCGCCGAGGCCCCAATAACGGTCGATAACTTTTTGCAGTACGTCAATGCCGACTTCTACGACGAGCTCATCGTTCACCGCGTCATAAACGACCCCCCGAACTTCGGGATTGTCCAGGCGGGCGGCTACTGGGCCGTTAAACACGGCAGCACACTCTATGGGCCGTGGCTTGTAACGGAGGGGCTGCGAGAGGCAATAATCAACGAAAGCTACAACGGGCTGAGCAATCTGCGAGGGACCGTGGCAATGGCCCGAACCGAGGAGCCGAACTCGGCCACCTCGCAATTCTACATAAACACAATCGACAACACCGACCTCGACCTTGCCAACGACCCCTGCGGCTTCGGCTACTGCGTCTTCGGGCAGGTCATACAGGGAATGGATATCGTTGACGACATCGTCCAGCTGCCGACTCTGCCGCCGCAAATGGTCAATGGTATGAACGACGTGCCGAACTATCATCTGGACTGGGTCTATACTTACAAGATACAATCGCGGGTTTACGTTGCAAACGACGGCAGCGACAGCACGGGACTGGGGACGAGCGAGCTGCCGGTAAAAACCATACAAAAAGGCATCGATGTCGCTGCCAACGGCGGCCATGTCGTCGTCCAGCCCGATACTTATACCGGCACCGGCAATATCGATATCGACTTCAATGGAAAGCCCATCACCGTCCGGGCGGTTCGCTCGAGCGACCCGCTGCTCATCGCAACAACCATTATAGACTGCCAGGGCACGCTGATGGACAAACACAGGGCGTTCTATTTCAACAGCGGCGAGGACGCAAATTCAATCCTCGAGGGCTTCACCATTATCAACGGCTATCAAAATGACGGCGGCGCCATATTTTGCGAAAGCAGCCCCACGATAAAAAACTGTATATTCCGCAACAACACCGCGCTGGCCAGAGGCGGGGCAATCTACTGCTCGGCTTCGCAGCCGAGAATCATCAACTGCACCTTCGCTGCAAACAGCTCCTGGAACATAGGCGGCGCACTGTGCAGCGACAACGCAGCCGGCGCACAACTGATAAACTCCGTCCTCTGGAGCAATACCGCCTCCGACGGTCCCGAGTTAGCGGTGCTCAGCGCTTCAAGCCCATCGATGCTGTCTATTTCTTACTCCGATGTCCGGGCCGGCCCGGCGCAGGCCTATGTCGAGGCCGGCTGCCATATCGACTGGGGGTTGGGTAACTTCGATTTGGACCCCTGCTTTATCGACCCCGATAACAACGAATATCACCTGAAAAGCGAGGCTTGGCAGTGGACAGACGCCAACGGCTGGACTTTGGGCACTATCACCAGCCCCTGCATCGATGCCGGCAACCCCGGCTCGCCGACGCTCAAGGAGTACGGCTACACCACCAACAGGACCAATATGGGCGCATTCGGCCAGACAATTCAGGCAAGCACGCCGCCTCCGAACTGGGCGCTGCTTGCCGACATAAACAACGACGGATTCGTCGATTTGACCGACTTTGTGTACTTCGCGCGTGATTTCCACTACCTTGGGGAGCTGTCGCCGGCCGACCTCAACAGGAGCGAAACCGTCGGGATACAAGACCTGGGCCTGTTCGCCAGCGACTGGCTCTTTGGCACAAGCTGGTACTGGGCCGAACAAGCCGACTTCAACGGCGACAAAGTAATCAATTTCAAAGATTATGCCGCTCTCGCCTCGAACTGGCTCGGCTCCGACGAGGACATTACCGGCGACGGCGAGGTCGATTACGACGATATTGAATTGTTCTACTTCTTCTGGCTCCAGAAGCTGCACCGCTGAGAAAGCCGACCGTTATCCCAACGCCATCACCTGACCGGCCTGCTCCAGACGAATTTGCTAATCAGCCATTTTATCGGAATAACCCGCTTCGTGCGTATATACTAATTTAATACTAAAATCTTCTAATTTAATATTTGACACACGGCAGGCGACGGGGATATACTAAACTTCAATGAATTAGTATGAGATTAGTATTTCCATAGGTCCTTGTAAGACAAGTGGAAAGACACTGTACTTCATTCCCTTTGTCAATCTCAAAGAGAAACTCTCGGGAGTTGAACAGACGCTCTAATGAAAGTAAAGAAGCTGCACAACTGGAATCTGTCTTACTCGCAGGCCCGCGAGCTGCAGAGCCGGCTTGCGCCGCGGGTCCAAATCAAAACGTTCTCAAAAAATCCGCGTCTGGTCGCCGGGCTTGACTGCGCCTTTACAAAAGACGGTAAGCGCATTGTCGCAGGGGCGGTTGTTCTCGAGCTGCCCGGCCTTGAGATTACAGAGACGAAGAGCGCCACAAGAAAAGTTGCTTTTCCGTATATTCCGGGTCTGCTTTCGTTTCGTGAGGCGCCCGTATGTATCGCGGCGGTGAAAAAGCTGCGGCGCAGGCCGGACGTTTTTCTAATTGACGGTCAGGGCATTGCGCATCGGCGCCGGCTCGGCCTGGCAGCCCATCTGGGGCTTTTCTTCGACTCACCGACTATCGGCTGCGCCAAGAGCCGGCTCACCGGCGTTTTTGAAGAACCGGCCCAGGCCAAAGGCGGTTACAGCCGGCTCACAGATGCCGGCGAGACAATCGGCGCCGTTTTGCGAACGCGCACCAATGTCAAACCCCTCTTTATCTCCATCGGCAACAAATGCACGCTGAAAGACGCAATCAGAATCGTGCTTGCCTGCACAACAAAATACCGCCTGCCCGAGCCGACGCGCCTCGCGCATCAGTTCGTCAGCAAAATTCGCCTGGAGGTATGAACAAGACCTCTACTTGGCAAGCCGGATTGTTCTTCCCGGGCGATACTATTGTGCCGGAACAACTTTTGCCGAGTTTATCACCACCGGCTCGACGGGGACATTTTGAGAATTACCTCTGGTCGTCGTCTTCACAGCCGCTATTGCATCGACCACGTCCATTCCCTCCACGACCCTGCCGAACACCGTATAGCCGGGATTGCGGCCCTCGACGTAGTCCAGGTAGGAGTTGTTGACGAGGTTTATAAAGAACTGGCTCGTGGCGCTGTCGGGATTGCTTGTCCGGGCCATTGCAATCGTGCCTCTGTTGTTTTTAAGCCCGTTTGCCGCCTCACCGGCAATGGGTTCGCGGGTCTTTTTCTGCCGCATATCGGCGGTGAAGCCACCCGCCTGTATCATAAAGTTGGGTATCACCCGGTGAAATACCGTCCCGTTGTAAAAACCCTGCTCGACGTACTTCAGGAAATTGTCAACCGTGACCGGTGCGGCGGTCTGGTCAAGCTCGATTACGATATCGCCTTTGCTTGTCTGAAGTTTCACCATTTTCTCTCCCATAACTTTCTTTTTCTCCCGGCCCCTGCTGCAGCCGACCGGCAGTATTGTTGCCGTTGTAACAACCGCCAGAAAAAAACACAGTTTCGATTTGTATTTCATAAAAATACCCTTCACTGTCATATCAGCCGGTCAATCCCACTTATGTTTTTTTATTGCCGCCAGTATTTGTTCGGCGCACTCCATCGCCGCCAGGCCTTCCTGTGCGCTTACCTCGGGGCTGAGCGATTTGTCCGCCACCGCCTTTAGGAACGCCTGCTGTTCGAGTCGAAGCGGCTCGGTATCGTCCACATCCAGCTTTTCAACGTGCAGCAGCTTCGCCCAGTTGGTTTTCAGAAGGTTGAATTTGCCCTTTTTTTTCAGCTCTCTGATTTTTTCTATGATGTCAACGTTCGGCTCGGCCTTTATGACCGTGCCGGTTTTTTTAAGGTAGTCCACGCTCAGATACGCCTGTCTGCTGAAAACCCTGACCTTTCGCTCGGTCTTCAGTGCCAGGCGTGATGCGGTAACATTGGCGATACAGCCGTTCTCAAATTCTATTCTGGCACTGCATATATCCTCATTCTCGTCAATCACGCCGACGCCGACCGCGTCCACTTTCGCCGGTTTGCTTGCCGCCAGCGACAGGATGATGTCGATGTCGTGAATCATAATATCCAACACGACCCCTATGTCCGTCGAGCGGAAGGGATAGGGACTGATGCGTGTCGCCTCGATAAACTTCGGCTCTATGGCCAGGCGTTTTATCGCCTGAACCACCGGATTGCACCGTTCGGAATGCCCCACCGCCACGAGGCATCCGGTCCGGGCGGCGAGGGCGACAATCTCGCCCGCCTGAGCAAGGTCGGCGGCGAGGGGCTTTTCTATCAGAACAGGAATTTTTCGCTCGATAAACGGCCTGGCCAGTTTATAGTGCTCATTGGTGGGGGCGGCTATCGTAACTGCGTCAACGCCGTCGTAAAGCCGTACACAGTCGCTGTACCATTTGCATTTGTACTTTTTTGCCAGGCGTCTGGCACGCGGCTGGTCTGTGTCAACTATGGCAACAAGCTCACTGGCAGGCAGCTTCGAGTAAACGCGGGCGTGAATCTGTCCCATCTTGCCCGCCCCGACTACTGCAGTGCGTATTTTTTGCATAACGAATCTCTGTATAAAAGAGCCCGGCTTGCCAACAAAGCTCCGCCGGCAAACCCCGCCCGACCGTTTCAGTCCCTGAACTGCTCGAGATACCTGCCGAACCGGTGCTGAGCACTTCTGATTATCGTATCAAGGATAGCCCTGACATTCTCGTCGTGCCGGTCCTCGGCGGCCATTTCCTTTGCCGCCTCCAGTAACGGCGTCCCGGAACGGTACAACTTTTTGTAAGCCGCCATTATTGCCTGCTGCTGCTCTTCGTTCAGCCCGGCACGTTTCATCCCGCGCTTGTTCACGCCGCGAATCCTCGGTGGGTAATGGCCGCTGACTATCATAAAGGGCGGCACGTCGCGGTTAATCCCGGCCAGGCC
>CAZPDW010000017.1:16060-21963 GCA_964585535.1 uncultured Pirellulales bacterium | reverse complement strand
TCTCCCGCGAGAAGCTCGTGCACGCCTCGGCGAACCTGCCCCCGGACGCTCAACCATATCGCGGCAAACGAAATGACAACCGCCGTTCCCGCTGCAATCAGCAGTGTCCGGCCTTCGACGTGGAAAACTATCGCACTGCCGCTCACCGCCGTCCGCCATATCGTCGCCAGGCCGAAAATCATCGCCCTGGTATAGAAAAGCCCCGCCGCCGTTCCAAAAACGGCGCCCGCAACGGCTAAGCAAAGCCCCTCGAGCAAAAGTATCTCTCTTACCGTGCGTCGGCGAAATCCGATAGCCATCAGCATCCCAATCTGCTGCGCCCGGCTCTCGACACCGAACACAAAGATAAGCCCCATCAGCACAACCGCCGAGGCAATCAAAAAGAAGCTGAAGCCCAAAAAGAGCTGCCCAAAATCGGTCGCCTGGCTGGACGCCTTTATCCCGAGTTCCCGCACCGGCTGAAAGAACAATCCAACTGATTCCGGCGATATGGCTCTGCGTATATTTTCGGCTATTCTTTTCTCGTCACTGCCCGCAGGATAGCGCACCGCTGTCAGACCGCCATAGCGGTTCTTCCACATCCCCCGGCCCGCATCGAGAGTAACAAACGCCTTCGGCGTCCCCCGGTAACTGTCCCAGTACGCCTGGTCTTTGGGCCGAATCTTATCGAGCTTAATCGCAATCCCCGGCTCCCAGTCCCTGCAGTTATCGACCTTTGCCAGGCCGGGAAACTCCGGCATCAAATTCACATCCGCCGCCGGTCCCTCAATCGGCACAATCCGCCTGATGTGGAATCGTCGGCTGCGTTCGATAAGCTTGTCCCCAGGCCCCGCAACAAAATAGCTCAACTCTACGGTATCGCCCGGCCTGGCGTCCAAATCATTCGCAAGCCATTCGTTGACGATAATCTCGTCGTCGTTCATATCCTCAGGGTTAACGCTTGCCGAGCGGTCCTGCGATTTCGACATCGCCGTCACCATAGAATAGGGCGCTGTCTTTTTGCCGACACGCAGCCCGTTCACAAAATAAGTCAGTATCCCCACCGTCCCCTTGCCGGCCTTCACTGCCGCCTCGGCAGCCGGCTCGGCGATAAAGACCGCCTCGCTTCGCAGCTCCAACCATCGTCCGTGCCTTACCCTGCGAAACTCGATACCGGCATCGGCCAACCGCCAGCCGGCTCCAATCGCCTCATTCGCCTCATCGAGCGTTAGCGGCTTATCAGCCCTGTCCGCCACAAGCAGCATATTGACCCGGCCGGACCTCGACAGCTTGCTTTGCAGCCAGCCCAACGGAACAAAAACATTCATCGCGGCAAGCTGATTCGCCTGCAAGCCGAATCGACCGAATCCCGACTCGCCGGCTATGCACTCGACCCTCAGCCGAAACGCCGTCGAAAGCCCCGTCTGCGGCGTAAGAGCGATATTTCTCGACATAACGCCCGGCCTGGCTATTCGTACAACCACCTCGTCGCCGGCCCTGACCCGCAGCTTCTCGGCAAGCGGCTTATTTATAACCACACATTCACTGCCGGCGCCGAACGGACTGCCCGCCCCGGCAAGGCGATAAAAATTATCGTCAACACCAAAAACATCGACCCGGTTCGCACGCCGGCTGCCGTCGCCGGTCGAGATCATCCCCCTGACATACAATACAGCGGCTGTTTGCGAATCCAGCCGGCCGCCAACCTCTTCGGCTAACTTCTCGGTGAAAAATCTTTGCCGGCTGAAAAGGGCAAACTTCGTTTTCCCCAGCCGAAGCTCAACCGACTTGAGCAAACTGTAGCGAACCGAATCGCCCACCGCCAGCGCACCGGCCAGTACAGCCGCACCCAAAACCACCGCAAGCAGAACACCAACGTTTGTCCGCCGGTAAAAACACAGACTTCTCAGGACGAGCTTGAATATGCTCATATCCGACCCGCCCCATCCTTTAAGCTGCCATCCTCAAGCTCGAGCACCCTGTCCAGCCGGCCGGCAAGCCGGGCCGAATGTGTCACCACTATCAAAGTTACACCCTCGGCCTTGTTCAACTCGACGAGCAGCTCGGTGATATTATCGGAAGCTGCCTTATCAAGTGAGCCGGTGGGTTCGTCCGCAAGAAGCAGGGCCGGGGAGTTGATTAACGCTCGCACAACCGCCACACGCTGCCTTTGCCCGCCCGAAAGCTCGCCCGGCCGGTGCATCGAATACTCCCCGAGACCAACCTTCGCCAGCAGCTCGAACGCCCTTTTGTGCGCCCGCTCTTTCGATAAACCACCTCCGGCCGGTATCGTCGGCAGAAGTACGTTCTCGATTACCGTGCACTGGCTGAGCAGATGATGCAGTTGAAATACGAAACCTATTCTTCTGTTCCGAAGCCCCGCCAGAACCGTTTCACTCAAGGCGGAAATGTCAGTGCCTTCGAGCAGCACCCTGCCCGAGCTCGGCCTGTCGAGAGCGCCTATTATGTTCAAAAGCGTACTCTTGCCGCTGCCCGAAGGCCCGACAATCGCCACCGACTCACCCTTTCCAACCTTAAGCCCGATGTCCCTGAGCACCGTGACACTGCCGGTACCCGCCGGCGATTCGTAATCCTTGCGTATATCTATAAGCTCAAGCATCTCTTTGCCCATTGCCATTCGTGATTAGTTTATCATATGTACGCTCTATCTGCTTTGCAGTTTGTTCAATACCGAACTTCTCCAGAACCGCCTGTCGGCCTTGCCCTGCCAGCCCGGCGGCGTAATCGCTGTCCGTCAACACCTTCTCCAGCGCCGCCGTAAGCGCATCGACATCGCCCGGCTCGTAGAGCAGCCCGCCGCCCGATTCCAAAATCTCGGGAAATATACCGCTCGCCGGCTGCACCACCGGCACGCCCGACGCCCAGGCCTCGAAGACATACATACCTGCCGAGACAGGCCTTTTCTCCGGCACCGAAAGAACCGACAGCGTTTTGAGAAAAGCAGCCCTCGACAAGCCCTCAAAATCCCGCAGAAACTCGACCTCGCCGGCCACACCCGCCGCCGTGAGCTTACGCATTAACCGATTGATAAACCGCCTGTCGCCGGCTGCCATACCACCGGCCGCCCGGAGACGTAAATCCTCAAAACCCGCCTTTGCCTTCAGTGCAATAAAAGCGTCAATCAGTGTATCAAGCCCTTTATCCTCGCACAAACGAGACAGAAATCCTATCGTCGGCGCAGCAGGATTCGCTTTGGCCGGCTGATAGTCCCCGGCTGGAATACCGCTGTAAGCCACATCGATTTTATCCGAATCTATACCCAGCCGCTTCTGCATAACACCGGCAAAATACCCGCTGATGCAAATAAACCGGTCAATGTCACCCGCCCGCTGCGAGATAATCTGCCACGCCTGCGTCTTATATGGTTCCGCCAGCGTGTCCAGAAAGCCGTCCTCGTCCTCGAGCATCGAGACAACCGGGACGGCCAGTTCGTCCCTGATGCGTCTCGCCAGCCCGCAGAGCAGCACATTCGACAGGCATACGACGTCGGGCCTGTTTCGCTCGCCGCCGAGCCACTTCACTAACCGGTCAAGCTCCTTTGCCTGCCGCCCCCGTTCGCCCTGAAGCATCGAAATCATCGTTTCCCCAAGCGCCCTTGCACTCGTCATCGACGCAAAACGCGAGACCCATCTCAACAGCCCCGGCGAGGCGAACAGCCGGTCTATCCACCTCGGCGTCCTGCGAAATATCGCTAATTTCTGCTCGAGAAAAACATTTATCCCGCCAAAAAAAATCGGCGCCTTCGCACCGCCGCCCCCTTTTTCAAGCTGAACCGGAAAGTACAGCGGAAGCATCAGAACCTCGTGGCCCAGCCCCTGCAGTGCCTTGACCAGCGCAATATCGCGCAGACAATTCTCACAGTAAAAGTTGTCCCCCGAACCCGGCGTAATCTGGACTATTTTCATTATCGCTGCCCCGGCTTAGCGCTCCGGCCCAAAGGCATATACGTAACCGTCGTCACAGCCGACGACCACCATCCCCATCGCAACGGCCGGCGACGACGTTATCGGCTGGCCCGTTTCGTATGACCACAGCTTCCTGCCGCCGGCAACGCTTATCATATACAGCCGGCCGTCCTCTGAACCGACAATCACCTTGTCACCGCAAATCACCGGCGAGCTGTCAACCTCGTCCTGTGTCTGAAATCGCCAGAGCGCCACGCCGTCACTGCGTCTTACGCAGTGGACCCGTTTGTCGCGCGAGCCGAAGACGACCATATCCCTGCTTACCGCCGCCGACGAAAAAAAAGGAAAGTCCCCGTCGCCATACCGCCACAGAATCTTACCTGCCCCGATGTCTGCGCAGACAAAGACGCCGTCATAATTGCCCACGTACACCCTGCCTTCATAGACCGCCGGTGAAGCCGCGATATACGAGCCGGTATCAATCTCGCCCTCCTGCCTGCCGTCGGCTATCGATACGATGTGGATAATCCCGTCACAGCCGCCGAAAACCGCCCCGCCTTTCGAAACCGCAGGCGCACCATTCACGTAGTTATCTATTTGATACGTCCACAATAGCTTGCCGCTTGCCGCATCAACGCAGTGCACCCTGCCGTCATAGCTGCCCACTACTATCCGGGTTCCACCGTCATTGAGCCGGGCCGGATTGGCCGAACCGAGCACCTTCGCCTCCGTCTGATATTTCCATTTCAAAGAACCGTCGCCGGCGTCGAGCGCGTACAAAAACCCGTCCGCCGAGCCGGCAAAAACCGAACCGTCGGCCGCACACGGCGTCGCCTCGACCTCGCCGCCCGTCCGGTAGCTCCATAGTTTGCTGCCGCTTTTCAAATCGATTGCATAGATATAGTTGTCGTCCGAGCCGATATAAACTGCGCCGTCCGCAATGGCAGCCGACGACCTGACCTCGCCTTCAGTTTTGAATTTCCATACGAGTTTCAAAGAATCTGTCAGTTCCCCTCTCGCCCTGCCCTGCAGCTCGCTTGACCCGCGAAACATAGGCCAGTCATTCTGCACGGCAGCCGGTGCCTGGGCCGGCTCTTGCCGTTCAGCCGCCTCGCCCGGGCCACTCGCCGCCCGCCGCCCGGCGAGAATCGCAGCAATTACCGCAACCAATACCGGCAGAACAACGAAAACCAGAATTTTGCTTACTTTAGCGCCCATCTGATATTTCAAAAAGCACCTTTAACCGGCTGCTCACAAGATACCTTCATAATAACAATTACCATCGCTTACGGCAATCAACTCCCCGCCGCCTTCATCCGGAGAAATCTTAAAACCATAAATATATGACGTAATATCGCTGACAAGATAATGCTCAACTGCTATACTTCAATCAGGAATCCGAAAATGAAAACACATCAGGACATCTACGAGAAAATCAGAGCGGTTGCAGTTGTGCCGGTAGTCGCCATTGATTCTGTCGATGCCGCTCTGCCGCTGGCCGACGCCCTCATAGCGGGCGGGCTGCCCGTCGCAGAGATTACATTTCGGACCCCGGCGGCAGCCGACATAATAAAACTGCTGACAAAGCAGAGGCCCGAACTGCTGCTCGGAGCTGGGACGCTGCTCAACGTTGACGATTTGAAACGTGCCAAATCCTGCGGCGCCGAATTTGCCGTCGCGCCCTGTCTTGACCCCGATGTGGTCAAAACAGCGATGAAAATCGACCTGCCGTTCGCACCAGGCGTGATGACACCAACCGATATCGAACAGGCCCTCTCGCTCGGCGTTACAAAACTCAAGTTCTTTCCAGCCGAAGCCGCCGGCGGAATCAAATTCCTCGAAAGCATCAGCGCCCCTTACAAACACCTCGGCGCCCGGTTCATTCCCACCGGCGGCATAAACGCCGGCAATATGACAGAGTACCTGCGCTCGGACGTCGTCCTCGCGGTCGGCGGTACCTGGGTGGCGAAACGAGACGATATTGCCGCGGGAAACTGG
>CAZPDW010000017.1:0-15960 GCA_964585535.1 uncultured Pirellulales bacterium | reverse complement strand
CGACGTCTATGAGCTTGTTAAGTACATACGCGATAAGGGCCTGCGTGCCGTGCTGGCCACCTGCGGATACCTGCTCGACGATGAATCGATTGCCCGGCTCAAACAGGCCGGCATCCAGGCACTGTCATTTTCGCTCGACGGCTCATCGCCCGAGTCGCACGATGCATTCCGGCAGAGCAAAGGCGCATTTGATACGGTTGTAAAAGCCGCCGGTGTCGCGCGGCGGGCCGGGATGCCTTTTCAAATCAATACGACGCTGAGCAAAATCAACGCCGACGAAATCCGCGGTATAGCCGACCAGGCCAAGAAACTTGGTGCGATTTGTTTCAATCCCTTTATCCTTGTACCCACCGGCAGGGCAAAACAAATTGAAGACGAGATACTCGACCCGGTCGAATACGAGGCGCTGCTCAACGAGCTGCTCCGCATTAAGCTGGCCGGCGAAATAGACCTGCGAGTAACCTGCGGGCCGCAGTTTAACAGGGTATGTGAGCAGGCCAAAGGAAAGGGAATTTTTGCAAAAGGCACCGGCTGTATGGGCGGCTCGGGCTTTGGATTCATAAGCTACCGCGGCGACGTACAGGCGTGCGGCTTTCTGGATATCTCGGCGGGCAATTTAGTGGAAAACGGCTATGACTTCGGACGAATCTGGCTGAAGTCGAAACTTCTCAACGAGATTCGCGACAGGTCCGCTTATCACGGAAGGTGCGCAAGTTGTGATTTTGTAGGGACCTGCGGCGGCTGCAGGGCAAGGGCTATGGCGGTCTATGGCGACTACTTGGCCGACGACCCGGTGTGCGGCTACCAGCCGGGCGACAACGCTTAGCAGATCAATCGAGCGTTTTCAGGCGAAAGCCCGGCCTCTTTACCTGGCCGATGGGGACATCCTTTGCGAGGCGCCTGCGTCTTTGGCCCAAAAACCCCTGAGTTTGAGAAAAATCACCATTGAACCTTGATGGCAAAGACGCTACAATTAAGCTGTTTCTATAGATTACAGAGAAAGGACAGGAAATGGCAAAGGCAATAGTGATTTATTATTCGAGAAGCGGAAACACGAAACAAATGGCGGAGCTCATCGCAGAGGCGATGAACCAGGCCGAGCTGGGCACCGACTGCAAACCGGTCGATAAGGTGAAGGTCGATGACCTGCTCGGCTACGATTGCATTGTCGCCGGCTCGCCCACCTACTACGGCTCAATGGCAGCGCCTCTGAAACAGCTCTTCGACGAGTCGGTCACCTTCCACGGCCGGCTCGACGGCAAAGTGGGCGCCGCCTTTTCAAGCTCGGCAAACGTCGCCGGCGGAAACGAAACCACCGTCCTGAGCATACTCCACGCCCTGCTCATCGCCGGCTGCATCGTCCAGGGCGACCCACAGGGCGACCATTACGGCCCCGTTGCTATCGCAAAGCCCGACGAAAGGGCCGAGCAGAACTGCCGTCGGCTCGGACAAAGAGTTGCACAATTGACAAAAAAACTCACCGCCGCTCGCTGAGTCCATAGTACGCTGTCAACAGCAGATACATGCCGCAGAACGGCTGCTATATCTGGGAATAGTCAGCCGGCCGAAGGTATATGTTCGTAACATCCGAAACGATTTTTGAGTCGGCGTATTCGGGTATGGCCCGCAGTTTCTTCCACTGTTCGTCGCCGGCGAATCGTCTCCAGCTCTCTTTACTCTCGTCCATATCCCGAAATGCCAGCATATAGGTAAGGTTCGGCATTATCGAGCCCGACAGATTCTCGCCGAAGAAAACCGGATGCAGCCCGGTCCTGCGGAAGATTTTCATCTCAGCCGTATTGAACATCTCAATCTTCTTCTGCCCCGCCTTGACGCTTGCGCTTTCGTACATACGCAGTTGAAAGACCCGCCCCGCCTCGCTTGTCGGCCTGTCCAGCCGGGCCATCTGCTCAAAAGCAATCATCAATGAACACTCAATCCGCCGATAAGCCGGGCTTGACACCGGGGCATCCAGAAACGCCGCGCCCTTGCGCAAAAACTCCTTATCACCAAGCAGCCGGTGCGTGGCGCCGGCGAACGACTCGGCCGACTTATAACGAAGCAGCACGTAAATCGGGCCCAAATCCTCCATCGGGTAGAACACCCCCACCGGACTTATCCCAATCCGGTTGTAAGCTGCTATCGCCGCATTACGCATAAAGCCGTCCAGCAGCCGCTTCTGAGCTTCCGTATCGATATGATACAGCCGCAGCTCGTAATAGTCCCGCCCGTCTCCCTTCTGGGCCTGCGCCGTTGATACCAACCTCAGCCCAGCCGCCCCCGCCAGACACGCCCCCGTCAGAAATTCACGTCTTTCCATCGCACATCACCTTTCTTACCTATTCAAACCGACCGATGATAACTTCGAGAGTGTGAAAATCAAAAGTAAAAATGCAAAATCGCGGCTTTGCCGTCCCAGGGGATGGAATCCGCCCGCGGCGGCCGTGCCACCCATAGGGGAACGGTTGATTTGAGCGTATTTTTTGTGATGCAGAACATATTGGCAAATAAAATTTCAAAAAAAGCTTTGAAAATGCCCCTTCCATAGTCGGCTGTTGGACGTTACGATCAATTTCTTTGGTTAAATTCAACCCGGCTGTTGACTCCTTCGGGCGGACAGGATAATATAACAGCCGGTAAATACCGGCGGTTAGCTAACTGAGGCAGGCGTTTTCTTAAAAGAAAGGAAAATGAATAAAATGAATATTTATGTGGGAAACCTGTTGTTTGATGTCGCGGAAAGCGATTTGAGACAGGCCTTCGAGCCGTTTGGCCAGGTCAGCGAAGTCCGCCTGATAATGGATAAGTACAGCGGCAAATCAAAGGGATTCGGTTTCGTCGAAATGCCCTCTAAAGAAGAGGCCGAAAAAGCCATCGAGGAGTTGAACGGCAGTGAGTTAATGGGTCGTGCTATGAATGTCAACGTAGCAAAGCCAAAACCCGACCGCTCCGGCGGACAGGGACGAGGCGGCTTTGGCGGTGGACGAGGCGGACCACGGGGCCGTTCCGGCGGCGGCCGTCGAGACACCCGTTACTAAGCGACAAATTCCCCTTGTTGCCGGCTTTCAAATCTTTACCTGCCCGGCCCTATGGCCGGTGCGGAGATTTTACCGAGTTCGGTTTTCGGCTTGACATTTGAAGCGGTTTGGGTTTGTTTTTGCCCTGTGAACATCGAATGGATGACCAGAACGGTGACGAAGCGCGGCAACCAACACCGGGCGATACGGAAGAGCGATATCAACCCGCCGCAACAGGTTCACCGGAAGCTGCAGCCAAAGTCCATGCCGGAGGACATGACCATTCGGCGGTACGTCGCGAAACTCATTGCCGGCGTTGTCCTGAACGTGCAGACAGACGTTATTCTTTCACCCTTGGGGAAAACAAGAAATGAAGAAAGAACCTTTGCCAAGATTAGACAAAACGGAAGATGTTCGACAATCATTACTTAGCCATTGCCGCCTTAAGCCGGGGGAAATTTGGGATGACCCCAAAGGACTCCACAGGGTAGGTTGTCTCGATGCGACCAATTCAGATGATATTAGTCGCTTAATGAGCGGCTCTCTTGCCGTTTTGGCTATCCATGACCCACCATACAATTTGGCTGCTTTTGACCGGAAAGACCTTTCGGAGTACATAGACTGGTGCAGAACATGGGTCGAGAATACAGTCCGGCATTTGGATAAAAATGCCTCCCTATATGTATGGCTTGGCGCCGACCAGAAAAACCATTTCCAGCCCCTTCCTGATTTTATGATAATGATGCGAGGTTTTCGCACCATAGTTCCGCGCTCTTTTGTAACTTTACGTAATCAGCGGGGCTATGGCACGCAGAAGAATTGGATGGCTGTCCGCCAGGAATTACTTTACTACATAAAAGGAAACCCATACTTCAACGTGCAATATACGGACATACCAAAGATTTTACGCGGCTACTATAAAGACGTCGATGGCCGTCTGACTGAGAATACCGAACGCAGCAAGTCGAAGTGTATTCGCCCGGGAAATGTTTGGGTTGACGTACAGCAAGTGTTTTATCGAATGGAAGAAAATGTTTCCGGCTGCTACGCCCAAAAACCTCTAAAAGCTATAGAACGTATCGTTAATGCAAGCTCGGTAAAAAATGATTTGGTCGTTGATTTTTTCACTCACTCCGGCACGACTCTTTTGTCTTGTGAGAGATTGCATCGCAGATGCTTTACCATTGATATTGACCCGGTATATTGTGAGATTACAATCAGAAGACTTGAGTTGTATAGAAGAACGGGAAGGACGGGGTGGCAAAATGGTAATACATTTGGCATACGCCAATCGCAGCCGAGTGAGTTCGCAAGTGTAAGCGTCGCCGACCAGGGCCTGCTGTTCGCCGGGAAGTGAGAAGTAAAGAGTGATGGAAAAACTCAGAAAACAGCTTGATGGTTTGATTTCTCGTCTTGAAAACGAAGAAGATTTGCGGCAGCGCTTAGAGAATCTGGTCTCGGTGTACCCGTTCAACGAATTCGAATATATTATTTCTACGTTGTTGGGAGCAGGAAAACTTTCACTTGATGAATACTACGAGTTCAGAGATGAATATATCGCCAGAAATATGTTCCTTTATGTATTCGAGATTAGCGCTCCGCGTGGATTTGGCGAGGCCTGGGCACAAGGTCACTTGAAGGAGCTATGTCCCGCTTTAACAAAGCCTTCCAGGAAAAAAGATAAGGATTACTCCGGCCAGTACGACTTATTGCTTGACGACAAAATTCGAATTGAGGTCAAGGCGTCCCGCGCAGTGGACTTTGAGAGCGATGACCCTATATATGTAAAGGCGTTATCTTCTGATTCGAAAAGACCTTTCGATATGAACTTCCAGCAGATTAAACCGGCGTGCTGTGATGTATTCGTGTGGATTGCGGTGTGGCGAGATGTGATATGATACTGGGTTCTGTCTTCACGAGAGGTCGAGAGGAATAAATATTTTTCGAAAGGCCAGCATCGAGGCAATATCGGAGAGGGTCGGCTTCATTTGAACAGGGAAAACATTGGTGAGTTCTCGGAATACAAAGTTGCTTCGGATAAACTACTTGAAGCCATTCGGTTGGCTTATAAGCGGCAAAAAGGCCTATCCTGAGCTCACACCAGTTCAGGCCTGCGGCATCCGTGCGTGACGGCCTGGACTGTTACTTTCCCGGGGGCTTTGTCGGCGGCGCCGAAGGGGGCGGCTTCTGGCCGCCCTGCTGCATCTGCTGCTGCATTTTCTGCTGCATAATCATCTGAACGGCTGTCGTAATTTCCATCAGGTGCTGTTTTGGCACTGCTATATCGAGAGTGAATGAGCCGTCCGCGACCCTGCCCGCAAAAACGAGGTTGCTTGCCGTCGGCACATCCGGCAGGGCCGGCAGCGGCATCGGGATAAATGCCGTTATGATTTTCGCTAACCGCAGCACGTTTAATGTCCCCAGGAAATCGGCCTTATCCGCATCCGGAATCAACGCCATCGCTTGTGTGATTTCCGGGCAGACCCCGGTCGGCCCGCCTGCCCTGGCCGTATCGATGAGCCGGCGGATTGTGCTATTCGGGTCTGGGCCGACGGTCGTAAACAGGTTCTTATCCACAACTGCATATTTGTAATCCAATCCCCTGCCGTACATTGCTGTGAGCATCTGTGCCTGTGGGCCGTTGGCGTCGGTCATCTTCATATCAAAGCTCATCGAGCCAATGGGGACATTCTTGTAATTGTCGGCAGCGTCCTCGAGCTTAAACTCCGTCTGCATCCCCATTTCGTCATAGAACTTGCCCATACCTGTGTTATACAGCTCCAGGGATTCTTTCAGAAGCCGGACGTACCTTTCCGGGTCCTTCAGGGCGTAAACGTATCTTACCTTAAAAGGCGGCTTCTGCTGCGGCGCAGCCGAGATGGAAAATACCGTGTTTGAAACCAAGCTCGACATCTCCGCCGCAGTGTTCATCATCTTCGAGATATCCTCGTTGCCTTCCTGCCCGCCAAATATCGCGCTGACAAAACCCATCGCTTTGTCAGAGAACTTCCGCCAGAAGACCGTATCCATCCTCATAATGCCGTTGGCAGCGGCCCCGTCTTCGAGATAGCCCGGCAGCTTGTTATCCGCCGGCGCAGCGGCGCCTTCGGAGCTGAACAGGGCCGCCAACTCCGTTCCCGGCACGGTGTTCATAGTCGCCCTGATATTCAGCATGTCCGGCTCCGGGCTGCTCGCAATGGTTACGAATTTCGTCCCGTCCAAAAGCGTCCTGAGAATGTCGGCATAGGCGTCCATCACGTTTGCTGCCATCTCCATTGACCGGCCCGCCACCGGCTCAACCGACGATTCCTTGCCGGATTGAGGGTCCTTAGCATTTTGTTCCATCTTCGATTCGATGCTTTTCATCTTTTCCTTGGCCTTGTCGAGTTCGTCAAGCAGCTTCTGGCCGTAAGTTTTCGAGGCCAGTTGAACGTTGGCGTATGCCCACAGCCGTTGGGCTGCTGCCTGTTTGGCCTGGCCGGCGCTCAACACGCCTGCCAGTTTGGCACTGCCCTGTTGGCCAAGCGACCCGGCCATTGCGGAAAGCCCGGCAGGGGATTTGCTTAGCAGTGCGAAGCTACCCGCCCTGGCGACAAAGCCGGCGGTTTTTGCTTCAGCCGGCTTCAGCGGGCCGGCGCCCGGTGCCGTCGGAGCAGAGCTTATCGTTATCTTCGACAGCCCGTTTGCATCGGGCTGCAATACGTTTGTATTGCCCTCAACGAATTGTTTGTAGTCAGTAACAGGGATGAGAGCACAGACTTGTGGCACTTTGGAATCCGGTTTAAGGACGCCGAAGACGGCGAAGTTACCGGCGGTGTTGATACCGGCTAATTCGGGACTGCCGAACAGCCGGGCAAGCTGCATCCTCGCCAGCATCGAGACGCCAAACGGCATCGGCGATGCGCCGGTGAGAAAGTCATCGAGCCGGCCGGCCGAGTAGTCAAAATTGTTGATGCGAACGCAAAACAACGCATCGGCTGGTATCGTATTCAACAGCTCATCGTTTGCGAGTACCGCCGCCTGCGCCCAGCCGCTCAAGGCCGACAGGAAAATAACCATCAGTGTAACTGCACAATCCCGCTGTGAAATTCGTAATCTGAACATAATCCATACCTCTCCAAATTAACATTGGTAAATCGTTTGCTAAAACTCTCCGATAACTTTTTCAACTGCATTTATACCCTATAAGACGCGCATATCGCAATAATCTTGCGCAAAAGTAAAAGGATGTTGACGAATTTGGGCCGGTTTTGAATGCCTTTGAACGGCTCTACAGCCCATAGAGCCGGCTTTCTGCCCGAAAACGCCCATTTCTCGCCCGGAAATAAAAAGTTTCAACGTGTTTCGGTCGATAAAAAAGCAGGTCCCGTCTCGCCGGCAGCCCGGGTTGCTGAGATGAACAGGATGCGGCTTTGAAGCATATAAACAAATAGACGAATGGCCCGGCTGCCTTCTCGGCGGTCTTGTTGTACGTTGACAGTATTTACTGCGGCCGTATAATGCCGTATAATAAATGAAGTTGAACAGGGTGATATCCAGCCGGGGAGCGGGCAATCCCGCCGCAGGGACGGCGGGCGGCAGTGCCGGCGATTTGGGTCGGATTTATCGAATTTTTGTTGAGGTGCATAGATGTTTGAGCGTTTTACAGACCGGGCACGCAAGGTAATGGCGCTGGCCAATCAGGAGGCGCAGCGCTTTAACCATGAATACATAGGCACCGAGCATATCCTTCTCGGATTAGTCAAGGAGGGCAGCGGCGTTGGCGCAACCGTTTTAAAAAATCTTGACGTGGACATCAAAAAGCTTCGTCTTGAGGTTGAGAAGATGGTCAAGAGCGGCCCGGACATAGTTACTATGGGCAAGCTGCCGCAGACGCCGAGGTCGAAAAAGGTCATAGAGTACGCAATCGAAGAGGCCAGGGCGCTTAACCATAACTACGTAGGAACCGAACACATACTGCTCGGTCTTCTGCGCGAGACCGAGGGGATAGCGGCCCAGGTCCTGATGAGCCTGGGATTGAAGCTCGAAGATGTTCGCCAGGAGGTATTGAACCTTCTCGGGGCAGGGGTTGATACCGAGCCGGCCGGTCTGGGAATGAAGCTCGGTCCCACGGTCTCGGCCAAGGCCAAGAGTAAGACGCCCGCACTGGATAGCTTCGGACGCGACCTGACTCAATTGGCGGCAAACGACGAGCTTGACCCTGTAATCGGTAGAAAAAACGAAATTGAACGCCTCATTCAGATACTCTGCAGGCGCACGAAGAACAATCCCGTCCTCCTCGGCGAAGCGGGTGTCGGCAAGACCGCGATTGTCGAGGGGCTGAGCCAGCAGATTGTCAATAACCAGGTGCCCGAGCTTTTGAAAGACAAACGCATCGTCGTGCTCGATTTGGCGATGATGGTCGCCGGCACGAAGTATCGCGGGCAGTTCGAGGAACGAATTAAGGCCGTCATCAATGAGGTCAGAAGGAGCAAGAACGTGCTGCTGTTCATCGACGAGCTGCACACCCTTGTCGGCGCCGGCGGCGCCGAGGGCGCAATCGATGCGTCAAATGTTCTTAAACCCGCACTCGCCAGAGGTGAGGTCCAGTGTATCGGCGCAACCACCCTCGACGAGTACAGAAAGCACATCGAGAAGGACGGCGCGCTCGAAAGACGTTTTCAAACCATTATTGTCGAAGCGCCTTCAAAGGACGAGACCCTTGATATCTTACGCGGGCTACAGGACCGCTACGAGGCGCATCACAGGGTGCGATTCACCGACGAGGCGCTGTTTCAGGCGGTGGAGCTCTCGACAAGGTACATCACCGCAAGATGCCTGCCCGACAAGGCGATTGACGTCATCGATGAGGCCGGTGCAAGGGTGAGATTGAAGAATATGACCCCGCCGCCCGACCTGACCGATATGGAAGAGCGTATCAAGAAGCTCCAGAGAGAAAAAGACGAGGCGGTCAAGAACGCCGACTACGAACGCGCCGCCGCTCTCAGGGACGAAGCCCAGCAGCTTTTGAACGACAAAAGCCTGATGCAGAAGAAATGGTACGAGCAGAACAAGGAGGCCACCGGCGTGGTCGATGCCGAGATCATAGCGGAGGTCGTCAGCAATATGACGGGCGTGCCCCTGACGCGATTGGAGAAGAAGGAAACGCAGCGGCTGCTCGAACTTGAGACCGAGCTGCACAAGGTCGTAGTATCGCAGGATGAGCCCATTATTGCCGTGGCAAAGGCGGTACGGCGAAGCAGAAGTGGCCTGAAGGACCCGAACCGTCCGATGGGCTGCTTTATTTTCTTAGGGCCCAGCGGAGTCGGCAAAACCCTGCTGGCTCAGGCGCTGGCCGAGTTTATGTTCAGCGACAGAAATTCGCTTATCCGGCTGGATATGAGCGAGTTTATGGAGAAGCACAACGTCAGCCGGCTTGTTGGCGCCCCTCCGGGATACGTCGGCTACGAGGAGGGCGGGCAGTTGACCGAACGAATACGAAGACGGCCTTATGCTGTGCTGCTGCTGGATGAGATTGAAAAGGCGCACCCTGATGTGTACAATATACTCCTGCAGATTATGGACGATGGACACCTCACCGACAGCTTTGGCCGAAGAGTCGATTTCAAGAACGTCGTGTTGATTATGACCAGCAACATAGGAGCCGAGCTGATTAAAAACAGCGGCGGTTTCGGGTTCGGCAAGAAAAACCCGGAGGCGAATTACGAGAAGATGAAAGAAATACTGCAAAAGGAGGTGGAGCACCACTTCAGGCCTGAGTTCCTCAACCGTGTGGATGACATCATAGTCTTCAAGTCGCTGAGCAGAGATGATTTGAAGACTATCGTGGATTACGAGCTTGCCAAGGTGTTTAAGCGGCTCACCGAACACGGCCTGGAACTTGAGCTTACCGGCTCGGCCAAGGAATTTCTCATCGACAAAGGGTACAATCCCGAGTTTGGCGCCCGGCCGCTGCGCAGGGCAATCGAGCATTATCTTGAAGACCCGCTCTCCGAGGCCGTGCTCAGGGGTGAGTTCAAGGGCAAGAACCTAATTAAAATCGACGTCCAGGACGAAGAGCACCTCAAGCTCGAAGGCGTCGAGATAAAAAAGCCCGGCGAAAGCAAATCGCCAAAGGTCGGCGCCACAAAGTCAGAACAATAATTGCCGGCGGTCCCGGCGCCGTCCCCTTGGGATGGCGTGGCCGTGTCTTTTCTCAGCAGACGCCGGTCGGGAAAAACGGCGGCCGGTGGTCCGACTATTCTTTCATCATTTCGATTTCGAGCGGACTCTGCCGGCTTGCCAGCAGCGGCTCAAAAGTCTCCCTGCTCATCCACTCGACGCGGCCGTCAAGCCGGAGAACGACATAGCCGGTCCTGAAGAGCAGAGAATGATATTTCTTTTGTGAATAAGCGAGAATTTCATCCGCTGTGGAGCCGAAGTCTATCCACCGGGCACGATAGTGGAGCTCTCCGAGACGGACGGCGCCCTGCAAATCGTTTTTGACGGCGGTAACATAGATCTCGGCGGGTACGGCGCCGTTCTTTTCCCGATACTGTAAGACCATCCGGCTGAGATGCTCCATCGCCCTTATCGCCTCCGAGCGATTAATCCAATTCTTAAGCTCGACCATCGCCGTAACGGCAACTGCGGTAACGGCTATTACGACAGCAAAACTCGTCAGGATTTGTTTCTGCCGTTTGTTCATAGTCACGCCGGAGAGGTAAACACAATATTATTATTTTATCTTAACTACGCCGCCATCGACAAGCAAACGCCCCTGTGCAAAGAGCTTAATGGCCAGGGGATATGCGATACATTCCTGCTCGAATACCCTGGCGGCGAGCGTTTCGGGGCTGTCGTCATCCTTGACGGGGCAGCATCGCTGTACGATTATCGGGCCTTTGTCGTATTCGTTGGTGCACAAATGAACGGTGCACCCGCTTACCTTGCAGCCCGCCTTGAGCACGGCCTCGTGGACGAAATGACCCCACATACCTTTGCCGCCGAAGCCCGGCAGCAGGGCCGGATGTATGTTCATAACCTTATTCTCGTAACGGGGCGGGATTTTCCACAGGCACAGCCAGCCGCCCTGTACGACTAAGTCAACCTCTGCAGCAGTCAGCTCTTCGGTGATTCGCCTGCTGAACTCGTCTATGTCGGGATAATCCTTTTTGCGGACGATTTTCACATTAAGCCCCGCGTTTCTCGCCCTTTCGACCCCGGCGACTGTAGAGCGGGAGCTTATCACAATCGCGATGGTGGCGTTGAGCTGCCGGCGTTTTATGTATTCGAGGATGTTCATCAGGGTGGTTCCGCCGCCGCTGAGCAGCACGCCGAGCCGAATTGCTTTTTTGTCGGGCCCGGCCGGCTTTTCCACCTCGACGTCTCGGCCTAAATTCAGAGCGCGGTTTACAAGCTTGTCGGCGCGGGTGTTTTTGTTTCTGGTTACGTGTTTTACCTGCCAGTTCTCGAACCGCTCAAGCAATTGGCTGGCCCGCACGAATATGGGTCTGAGCTGGTCGCTTTTTACCCGGTATTGTCCGTTGAGCTGCTTGACGAGCAGCTCGCTGTCGCTGAAGACCGTTATTGATTTGGCGTCTGTTTGTTTGGCGGCCTCGAGCGCCTTCACAACGGCGGTGTATTCGGCGACGTTGTTTGTCGCCCGGCCTAAGAAAAAGGCCCTGGCCTTTAATTGCAATCCCTTGTCGTCGGTCAAAATAAAAGCGGCGGCGGCAGGTCCCGGATTTCCTCTGCTGCCGCCGTCGGTATATGCGGTTATGTTCTCAGCCAAGGTATTTTCTCCGGCACTAAGTTGCTTCTTGTCGGCTCAACAGGGCTTCTCGAATCGCCCTTGTATTTTAGACAGGATTTACAGGATAATGCAGGATAAATGAAAAACTATCTTGTCAATCTTGTTATCCTGTCAAAAAAAGTCCCGGCCTCAACAGGCCCCGGGTACGCCTGCGCCCTTTACTTAACCTACTCATCCGCGCTGCTCAGCACGAGTATCCTGGTGCAGTTGGGGCAGCGTATTATATCGTCTTTTGTCATAAGCAGGTTGACGGACTCGGCTGTAACGCCCATAAAGCAGCCGCCGCAGGTGTACGTTCCCGACCTGCCCTGATGCTGCTCGATGACCGCCAGCGCCTCGCCGTCATAGGTCTCGGCGACACGTTTGAATACTTCGAGCGCTTCGGCAGGTATATTTTTCGCGGCCTGGTCCCACTCATGCTGTATCTCTTCAATCTCTTTCTCGTACCTGCCCGCAAGCTGTTCCGATTGCCTGCGCGTTTCATCGAGCCTTTGTTTTTGCTCTTCTATCTGCTGCTGTATTTCCCGGCACTCGGTCTGGTCGGCCTCGATATCCTTCATCAGCTCCAGAATCTGGGTTTCGACTTTGGAGTTGTCGGCCTTTGTGGTGTTGAGCTGGGTCAGCACGGCTGCGTATTCCTTGTTCGTCCTGGCCGAGTTCAGGGACGTGCGAAGCTTCGTGATTTGCGCGTCGGCGCTTTTGAGCTCAAGCTCGAGCCGGTCGGACTGGATACTGGTTAGCTGAATCTCCTCCTTTTTGGTTTCAAGGGTGTTTTGAAGGGTCCTGACCTGGTTTTCCTGAATGATGACGTTTCTTCTACATCTGCCAAGCTTGGCTTTTGCAACCCGCAGACGATTCTCCACACCTTGAAGTTTTACCAAGCCCTGTAATACAGAACCCATTTAAGCGCCTCTGTGCTTAGAAGAAAAACCATTGAACCCTGCATTATGGGCATCAGCGGTTTTATCTGCAAGGAAAATTTTTACATTTTTTTGTAACCGGTCAGTTGTGGCGGGGGGGGAGAGGGCATATTGTGATTATGAGCCAACAACTCTTCCTCGTCGGCCATACCGGTAAAATACCAGCAAAGCATTTCATACGTTCGCAGCGTCGGCTTACGCCCCGTCCACAGGGTAATCAGCATACACGCAATAATGGCCGCATAGCTCTGCAATTCAATATCGTTGCGTCTGGTCACAGGTCAAATCCTCGTTATAGAACCTTCGATGTTCCTGCGTCCATCTGCAGCGAGTTTGCCCGGCAGTAATCCTTGATAGTATCGAGCATAGCTTTACCATATTGCCGGCATTTTTTCTCGCCCACTCCCTTAACTTCGAGAAAAGCTTCGACGCTCGAGGGTCTTCGTCTGGCCATATCTCTCAATGCCGTATCGCCGAAGACTATGTAAGCCGGAATCCCTTTTTTGCGTGCAATAGTTTTCCGCAATTTTCGCAGGTCTTCGAAAAGCCCGTTATCGACCCCTTCCCAGGAATCCACAGTAACTCGGGCTATTTTAACCGGTTTCTGTGCGGGCTTCAGCAGGCGGGGCGTTCCTTTGCCTTTAAGGACAGCCCAGCCCTTTTGTGTTACGTTCAGAACGTTGTATTCGCCGGTTTTTTCGATGTAATCCAGTCGCGTACGGTGCGTCTCGAATAGTCGCCAAGCAGGCCGTATGTGCTCAGCTTGTTATGGTTGTTTTCTATTATTCGCTTATCTTCCGAGCCGGTCAGCACCAGGGCGGTATAGCCGCCGCCGAACCGCTGGTCGAGTCGCACGATACAGGACAGGATTTTCTGGGCCGTTACCAGTGCGTCGTCAACGCAGTCAAGCTCGCCAAGGCATATATCGCAGGCGGCGCAGTCATCTTTATCAATGTCCTGGCCGAAGTAGCGAAGAATCGCCCTGTGTCTGCACGCCCCGCCGGCGCAGTAACTATACATCCCACTGAGCTTGACCATAGCAATCTTTTGAGCTTCAGGCGGCATATCTCTCATTAAGCTTTTCCAGATGCCGTAGTCGCCGCCCGAATAGAACAGGCAGCATTCGGCCTCGAGGCCGTCGCGGCCGGCCCTGCCGCTCTCCTGCTGATAGTGCTCGAGCGATTTTGGCATACCCGTGTGAATGACGTACCGCACGTTTGACTTGTCGATTCCCATACCGAAGGCGATGGTGGCGACAATGGTATCAACTTTTTCATTGATAAATTGTTCCTGGTTTTTCTTGCGGTCTTCACCGGTCATACCGGCGTGGTATGGCGCGACATTGTAGTCCTCGTCCGCCAGTTTGGTACATAAAGCATCGACGTCTTTGCGCCGGATACAGTAGATAATGCCGGATTCGCCTTTGTGCCGGTCGAGCACGGCACAAACCTGCTTTACTATTGTTTTTCGCGGCCGGACTTTATAGACCAGGTTCGGCCTGTCGAATGAGCCGATTAACATCTTGGGATTTTTAAGCCGAAGCTGCTCGGCGATATCGCTGCGGACCTGCTCGGTAGCGGTGGCCGTATAGGCGGCAATGGTGACACCCGGGAAAATCTGCTTTAACATCCCCAATTGTCGGTACTCAGGCCTAAAGTCATGTCCCCACATACTGACGCAGTGGGCTTCATCGACGGCGATAAAGGACAAATCGATTTTCTGAAGAACCTCACGAAAACCATCTGAAACAAGCCGTTCGGGAGCCAAGTAAAGAAGTTTGAGTTTTTTGCTGTGGAGCCGGGCGAGGACGTCCTTTTGCTCGTCAAAAGAAAGCGTACTGTCGATACGCGCCGCGGCGACGCCGCATTCGGTCAATCCGTCAACCTGGTCCTTCATCAGGGAAATTAACGGCGAGACCACAACCGCAAGGCCGGGCATACTAACAGCCGGCGCCTGAAAACACAGCGATTTGCCGCCGCCGGTCGGCAGAACAACAACCGAATCAACGCCCCGGCTGATGCACTCCATAGCCCGTTTCTGCAAAGGCAGAAAACCGTCATAACCCCAGTATTTAGTCAACGCCTTTTGAATATTTTCCATCATAGACAATTACCGTGGCTCAGCCCTCGGGGCCGGCATTTATCGCATTAAAGCCAACGGTATATTACAAGCAGGCGGTAACTTTTTTGAGGATACCGCCCATGCCGTATAACACCGCCGCGGCCAACGGTCTCGCAGGGTGGGGTCCACCCCACCACAAGGCGCTCTATGCGCTGAGCTTGACTGCAGTGCCGTAAACCAGGAGCTCGGCGGCGCTGCCCACGACACTGGTCGTCATATAGCGAACGTTGATTATCGCATCGGCGCCCATCTGCGCCGCCCGGGCGACCATCCTGTTCGTAGCCGCCGTTCGGGCTTTTCCCATCATCTCGGTATATTCAGTCAACTCGCCGCCGAGGATAAGCCGGACTATGGCCGACAGGTCCTTGCCAAGCCAGATGGCAAATACGGTATGGCCCTGGGCAAGACCGAGAATCTCCGTAATCACTCTGCCGGGTATCTCAGTTGAATTCAACAGCAAAACCGAGCCATCCGCCTCAGCAGTCTCCGGCGCCTCTGCCGGCCTTTTGCCCGTCCTTTGCTCCAGAGCCAGCGTCAGAAGGACGACGAGTATGCCGCCTAAAAGGCAGAACACCGCTATCCGCAGCCACCACGGCACGACTGGGTCATCGGCAGTTATCACATGCCACGGCACCCCGGCAAAAATGCACACAAACAGCCCCGCCACAAACGCCAACGAACCAATTTGTCGAACTATTCTCATAACTTTTCTCCTAAATGTCATCCCCGCGAAGGCGGGGACCCATTCCTCAAGCCCAAAACTCGTTCCCGCATATTTCCGGCGGAAACCCAAAACCTCAGCTAACTATGTTTACTTGTCTTTCACCGTCTCGTTCAATTCAGCAATACGCGGCTCCGGCCGTTTTATTTCTCGTTTGAAGCTGTTCCACAACAACCGACAACACCTGAAAATTGACACATTCACGCTGAAAATACAGGTTCCCTGCTTGAAAATCAATAATCAATAGTAAATAATCAATACCTGTCCGCCATCCGTTTGGCGGAATCGATGGCCACGGAGAGGTATCGGAGCGGCTTATCGAGAGGCCATACTCAAGACAAGCTGCTCCATCGCGACTCTCGGCTGGGCCCTGCCCCGCTTGATTGC
>CAZPDW010000016.1:2698-22168 GCA_964585535.1 uncultured Pirellulales bacterium | reverse complement strand
GACCGAAAAGGTGGGGACGCCGGTGTCCCCACCTTTAAGTCTTTTGGATGGGCAGTGCGGAGATGAATATTAATTCACATACATCGTCGGACGGCTTTACCCTGATTGAATTGATGGTGGTTATTTTCATCATCGGTATTCTCAGCGCCGTGGCGGTTCCGATGATGCGAGGACGTATGGATTCAGCGAAGTGGGCCGAGGGCAGAGCGGCCGCTGGCAGCATCAGGACGGCCGCCAGGGCGTACTGTGCCGAAAAGGGACGGAGCTTCAATTTTGCCGGAACTACTCTCACCGAGCTTGGCTTCATAATCACACCCGGCCCCTCCGGCGGCGACCTGGACGGCAAGTACTTTACCGACGATTGCTACACCATTGCCTTTAACGGTTATAACAATTATCTCATAACCGTCAATGCAGCCGCCTCTTTAGGCGATGCTCCTTCTATACCTCTTCAGGCGACAATGGACCAGGGCGCCGTCTGGAGCGAGTGAAGTGCTCGCAAGGGCTGCCTGACTTGAGTCCTATAACGGCCCGCGGAACGCTTTTTGCCCCTGAGAAAAGCCGCCGGCCTTTTTGTTTGTTATGATTTTGTTTCGTATATTTTTATTGGTTTGGTTGGATGTCCGAAAAGGGGGGTCAATGGCTATGGTTATGACAGTGAGCAGAAGAAAATACAGGGCCGGTTTTACGCTTGTCGAGGTGATGATTGCCACGGTGATATTTATCATTGCGGTATTAGGTACGTCCGCCTACCGGTACAGCGCGGCCCTGAGCGCACGAAGGGCCGACCTGCAGACGGCGGCGGCGAGAACGGGACTTCTGCTTTGTGAGGGCTGGAGAGGCATCGGCGGCGCCGATGACTATGACCCTGTCGGCTATTTTAGTTCTGATTTGAATATCGCCACAAGCTCAGGCCCGGCCGTGCCGGACGGATTTACACCGCTGGGAAGTTATAAAATCGTCTTTGAAAGTACCGATTACTACGCGACGCTCTCCTGGAAGGATGTAAGCCCGGGTTTAAGAGCGCTTAATGTGCTTGTGGGCTGGGACCAGATGGGCCGTGGAACAGACAGCTTGCAGGATACAAACAAGCTCTTCAAACTTACAACCTACGTTGAGAATTAAAAAGAGTGTTTCAAAGCAAGTAGTAACCCTTACTTATTTGAAAGTGTTACTGATGGCCAGAGAAAGATACCGGAACAAAAGCGGTTTCACGTTGATTGAGCTGATGACGGCGACGGTGATTGCCGTCATTGTCATATTCGGTATCGGTATCGTCCTGTCGGACAGCCAGCGCGGCTGGAACGCAATGTATAATCGAATATATTCCGGTGTTGTTACCGACAGTCACGTAGCCAGAAGAATGTTCGATGCCGTCGTCCGTAAATCAAGCAGCCAGGGCTTTCTTCTGAGCGCTGACGGAAGCTGGGTGGAGGTCAATTATTACTCGGACCCGAACTCTGCCACGGTGGACCGTTATGCACGCTTCTACCATGACGCTGATACCCTTAATGTCGAATACGGCCAACTAGACCCGAAGGAAACACTTTCTGTCGAAACCATTTGTCGGAACGTCTCGAGCTGCAAGTTTGAGGGCAGCGGAAGGGCTATCCAGATGCTGCTGATTCTTGACGACGGCTCACAGAGCGTTACTACGGTTACTTCGGCGGTGATGCACAATTAGACAAAATCAATCACAGAGACGAAATATGCCGGACGCAATGCAGATTATGCTTATAACAAGCCAATGGGATAGGGGATAGTGGAAATGACAGATAGCAAAAAGCGCGTTTCGAGAAACCTCGGAATTGTTATACCTTTGGTGATGTTTGTTCTCGTTCTGATGCTTGTGATAGGTGCCGGAATGATTACGCTTGGCTGGTACGGCCGGATGTTGGGAGTTCGGACCGTCTTGAACATCGCAGCACGATGTGCCGCCGATGCCGGCCTGTCCAAGGCCATCACCGAGATGAACGATAAGCTGAAAACCAAACCCTGGGATGCAGATACGCTTCCTGCCGAGACGGCCCAGAGCTTACCGAATTCCGAGGCCGTTTACAGCTATGTCGTTACCGACAACGGCTCAAGCACTTATCGCGTTCAAACCGCCGGGAAATGCGCCGCCGTCGAAAGGAACATCGACAGCACACTGCGTCTGGAAGGGCCGTTCGAATATGCGGTCTTTGCCAGGGACTATATCGAGTTCAAGGCCAAGACCACCGTGGACTGGTATAATTTTGATGCAGACGACTGGGCGTTGAAGGTCGGTACCAACAGCATAGCGGCGGGCGCTATTACGCTCAAGAACGATACCAGCATAAACGGCGACCTCGTAGTGGGGCCTGAGGGCGACACGTCGGTTGCCATAAATGCCTTCGCCGGTGTCACGGTTACCGGCCGGACCTATGTGATGAGCGAACAGCAGCAAATCCAGCCCGTGATAGTGCCGCAGTGGCTCGAAAATCAGCCGTCCCAGGATGCTATCAAAAGCTCCGTCACCATAAGCAATTCGGGAAGGTATAACGGCATAAAAATCGGCACAAACAAGGTTATTACAATCGATGAACCCGTTAGTTTATATGTGACCGGCGATATCGTCCTCGGCAACGGCACCAAATTCATAATCGGCGGCGCTACCGACGACGACCACGATGCATCCTTAATTATGTATCTTGCCGGAAACATAGAAGCTAAAAATTCGAGCGGATTCACCAACGAGACAAAAGACGCCACGAAATTTGAGCTTTATGCACTCGATACCTGCACCAGTATCGACATCAAGAACGACGGTGATTTTTGCGGCGCCATTTATGCTCCTGATGCTCATATGATATTGCGTAACTCCGGTGATGTTTATGGTTCAATCATAGCCGACAGTTTCGAGCTGAAGAACACCGCCACGATTTATTACGACGCGGCACTGAGAGACAGAACCGAAGGCGATCGGCTGGTGCACTTTGTAGTTAAACGATGGAGTGAATATTGATTGGGCGCTCCCCGTTTGACTTTTCTGCGACCGGCGGCGCCGCCGGGTACGGACGAATCCCTGGTAGAATCTAACGGCTTGTTATATTTTGTGGAGCGCTGGTGGCAGGGGGGGCGATGGTAGAACTGTGATGATGACCTTCTCGATGCGACCTCGTGTCCCGGCTGTTCGGTTCTGTGTCGGGTTTCCTGCAGGCCTGATAAGTTCGGGGTAAATCAATCGTTATTATATCGCAGGGAATCTCTGTATGTCCTCGAAGGGCAATCTAAACACTTCCGACCGATAACACCGGCGGTCAATTCTTAATCTTTTTACGGCCAATGTTATTCTTTATACCTCGCGGTTGCAGAGCACACACCGAATATGCCTGTGGGCCTTTGGCTCGTATTTTACCGCCGTGTTGTGAAACACTTATAGGACTGACTATATGCTGCGGCGCAGGCGAAGCGGTAAGCATAATTATTGGGATTTATTTGTAAAACGCCCGCTTTTTTGAGCCGATGAAAGCCGTACATCATGGAAACAACTGTTCAGTATAACGGCGACGTATGGTTCGGACTGTGGCTGCCGCGTCGAAATATGTTAATGAGAATGGGTTGGTCCGGTAGCGATGAATTTGAATTGGAAAAAACTAATTAACCTGAATCAGCATGAGCTTGTGGGCCTTGATATCGGCACTTCGTCGGTGCGTATGGTACAGTTGCGAAAAGATGAAACCGGCTACGCCGTTGTCGCCGTCAACATCACTGAAATCCCCGATAACGAAAACGACATCAGTCACAGGGAAACCGAAATCGTCAGGGCGATTCGTAAATGTGTTCACGCGGCAAAGGTCCAGACCCGCCGGGCCGTCTGTAGTGTCTCAGGCCCTGAAGTGGCCGTAAGGGCTTTCTCATTTCCACCGTTAAAGGACGAAGAGGTGCAAGGCGCGGTGATGCTCGAAGCCGCACAGGTCTGTCCGTTCAATATCGACGATGCCGTCGTCGATTATCAGTTGATGCCCAACGGCGAAGACGTCAAAGGCATTCTTGTTGCCGCCACAAATGACGTGGTTAAAAGGAAAAACCGCCTTGTCGAAAAGGCCTCTCTTGAATGTGTCCTTCTGGATGTGGACAGTCTGGCGTTGCTTAACTGCTTCAGCGAACATACAAAGAAGCAGTCTGCCGATTCGGCTGTGGCCATCCTGGACATTGCTGAGTCGAGCAGCATTGTGGCCATTGTCAGCGAAAACACCCTGCCCTTCGTCAGAAACATGCACTATGCCGGCACAGGCATACTCTCCCGGATGTCCGCTGAACTGGCTGAGCCCCTGGAGACTGTCGCCGGGGCACTTGCCGGTTGCGACAGTCCGACGATTGATGCGGACCGTCTTCGCAGCAGTCTGGAAAGGGCCTGTCAGAAATTAATCACCGGTGTCACCGATACGCTGCGATATCATACGGCCCAGGAAAAATCATCTCTTGTCGAAAAGATGTACGTCTGCGGCTCTTTTTCTATGGCCGAAGGGCTTGTCGATGTGCTCGGCAAGGGACTCGGACTGAAGACACTGCTCTGGAATCCATTCGACACGATGCAGTGCAATGTTGACCGCAAGTGCCTTGATATTGTTCAAAACAAAGGCCCCGCTATGGCAGTCGCCGCCGGCCTTGCTATGAGGTCAATCTGATATGTACACGATAGATTTGTTAAAAGGACAGGGATTGCCGGTTAAGACGAAACCGCAGGGAATTGCCATCTCCGTAATAACGTTCGCCGTGCCGGTTGTCGCCGCAATTGCCGTCTTCGGCTGTTATGTCCACCGCAGCATCACAACGGCGATTTACGCGGAGAGCATAAAAAGCTGCGAGGCGAAAACTGCGGGCCTCGCGGATGCCGTTGCATCCCAGCGCCAGTTCGAGAACCGCAAGAATGCCGTTAACGATTGCATTTCCGAAGTCGCCGCCTCCGTAGGCAAGCACATCCAGTGGTCACCGATTCTGACAACGCTTGTTGCAAAAATACCGGATTCCGTGGTCCTGACAAAGCTTGAAGTGAAACGGCGTTCCATCCAGAAAAAGGTGCCAATGAAAAATGACCCGAAGAAAATGATTGAGGCCAACGTCCCCGTGAGAACGCTGAAGATGAGCGTCAGCGGAAATCCCCAGTCCAACTGTGACAGAGATGTCAAAATCTTCCGCGACCAGCTCAGACAATCCGACGTGATTGGACCCAAGATAGAAGACATTGTCATTGTCTCGCAGGGATTCGGCAAGCTCGGCGAGCGCGACGTTGTTTCATACGAAATAGAATGCATATTCAAACCGGAATTATAGAAGGTTTCATTATGACCGCTTATAAGAAATATTTCATAACACTGGCTTTGGTTTGGGTGGGGTGCATTGTGTTGTTTCTGCTGGTTTACCTGTTCCTGCTCTCGCCGCAGGCCGTGGCTATGAGCCGGGTCGAGCAGAACTTTGCTCAGGCAAAACATACCTATGAGACGGCGCTTCTGGCCTCCAGGCCCGAAACAAAGACCAAACTGGCCGAGGAGCTCGGACAACTGCGGGACCAGCTGGGTGATTTTGTTACCGAATTCGATGACTCCTCGAATCTGACTTTTGATATAGGCAGAATCGCCAGCGAAAAACAGCTCGGCTCATTTGCCGTCAAAACGGTTGACAAGCGCAAAAACACCAGTAGTAACGACAATGAGCATTTGCTGGAAAATAAAGTGCAAATCAGTTTCGAGGGCAGCTTCACGCAATTCGCCGCTTTCCTCAATGCCCTGGAGAGACATCATCCGGTCCTGTTTGTGGACAGTTTCAAAATCGTACGCTCCCTGCAGGAGCGTTCTCCACACAAGATCGATATGGACATTGCTGTTTTTGTACGCAGGCGTCAGGAGAGTTAAAACGTTGGCCGGCCCTGCCGGAAAACCGATGAACAGGATAAATTTGTGCAATGACATTTAATTCGCTTTTGCGATATATCGAATGAGAGTAATAGCTGTAGTCAACCAGAAAGGCGGGTGCGGAAAGACCACAACATCGGTCAATCTTGCCGCCGCCTTTGCACACAGGGGCAAAAGGGTGCTCGTTGTTGACCTCGACCCGCAGGGACACGCCACACTCGCTTTTGGCGTTGACCCGAATGGTGTTGAGAGGACCATCCGCAACGCGATTACCGATATAAACGTTCCAATCTCGAATGTTATAGTGCACTCGAATACCGAACGTCTTAACGTGGCGCCGAGCAATGTGCTGCTGTCGAGCGCCGAACTGGACCTGGCGGCGGTCACCGGCAGGGAGTTCATGCTCACAGAGCAGTTCAAGAGCGTCGAGCACGAGTACGATTTCTGCGTCATCGATTGTCCGCCTTCGCTGGGCATTCTGACCCTGAATGCACTGGTTGCCAGCACCGATGTAATAGTCCCGGTTCAGGTCCATTACTACGCTATGGAAGGGTTAAAGCAGTTGTTCGAGACCTGCGAGATTGTAGAAGAGCATTTCTATCCCTGCACCGTAAGAATTCTCGGGCTTTTGCTGACATTCGTCGAGAATCGACTTATCTTCAGCAGGCAGATTCAGCAGCAGATGCGAGAGTTCTTCGGCGATTTGGTCTTCGATACCGTTATTCACAGGAACGTCAGATTAGCTGAAGCGCCAAGCGCCGGAGAAAACGTCCTGAAATATTCGCCCGACAGCAGAGGGGCTGCGGAACACCTGGCCCTGGCCGACGAAATTATGCACGGAAAGAACAATGTTCAGACCGAAGCCGGCGCTCAGAACTCGCAGGAACAAACAGCCACGACTGAACAATCGAAAGACCAGAGCGACGAGGTCGTCCTGTTGGATGAGCATATCTCCGGTGGAGAAGTTACGTCTGCGCAGCAGGACCAGAATGAAGATTTTGTCGATAAGGCAACCGACAGTGACGTTACTCCGGAACAGGTAAGCGGCTGCAGCACTTCGGCCGAGGATTGCGCCGACGGTGATGTTTCGGTCAGGGAGGTGAACGATGGCTAAGAGCAGAGTGGGGCTTCAAAAGGAAGTGTCGCGAATATTTACCGGTGTCCAGGTCCCCAAAGATGATAAGAAACAGCAGGCCAACGAAACCGGGCCGACACCGGCTCGATACATTCCGTCAAAGCCCATTCCGCCGGGCCCCGGTACAGGCCCGCGGCCGCATCGACCTGTGCCGGCTACTCAGGCCCATCCGAGCCGGCCGAGTTCGGCTTCCGTGCCGAAGGCAATCAAAGTTGACATGGGCGGCAGGATATCGAGAGAAATACCCTTCTTAAAGACCCTGGAGCGTATAAAAGATAAACTGCTCGCTCCGAAGGGCGGTGTTGACTCGAAAAGGCAAAAGGTGATGATGCTGTTGGTGCCGGTGCTGTTTGTAGTGCTTATCGTCGTTTTTTTCCGGGTCTTGCGCTCCGGCCAAAACTCCGTGCCGAAAGCCGACACATTCAAGCCCTCAGCCGCTGCGGCAATGGTCGGGGCCAAGCTTAACTGGAAAATTCCACCTCTTTATCCGACCACTCTGCGTGACCCTATGCAGCTTTACACGGTGCGCTCGGCCAAACAGAACGGGTCGGGCTTAGTGATTGTAAAGGCGATTGTTTATAGCGAAGACAAGCCGTCCGCTGTAATCAATGAAGAGGTGGTATTCGAAGGCGACCAGATTCAGGGCGCAAAAATTGTGAAAATCAGTCCCGATTCTGTCGAGTTCGAGAAGGATGCTAAAAAGTGGACACAGGAAGTTGAGCGTTAAAAGGACTAAAAACTTAAAGATAATGTCAGACACTAAATTTAGAAAGGAACAGTTATGAAAAGGTCCAAAAGCTTGAAAGCAGCAGGTTTTCTGGCGGTTCTTGCGTTCTTTATATCGGCCTGCGTCGTCGCCGCGGCCCAGCAGGTCCAGGAAACCCAGCAGGCCCAGGGCGAATCGGGCAAAGTGGAGGTTATGACCGGCCTCGAGCAGCGCATGCAAAAGAGAATCAGCGTTGACTTCCGGGAAACCCCCATAGAAGATGTTATCAGAATTATGGCAGAGCAGGCGGACGTCGATGTCGTCAAAAGCCCTAAGGTTACCGGTACCGTCACCGCAAAGCTCACAAACGTCCCGCTGGAAGAGGCCCTGAAAAATATCCTCGCCGCTCAGGGCTACGACTACGTCGCCAGCAAAAATATGATTCGCGTCTCTCCCGTCGGCGAGCTTACACAGGAGGCCGAAAAACTCGTCAGCAAGATTTACCGTATTACCTACGCTGACATCGGCCAGGTCGAAATATCGCTGAAAAAGTTTATCTCCCAGCGCGGCGCAATATCATCGAACTCCGGCACCAGCAACATCATCGTTACCGATACTGAGAGCAAGATCAAGGCCATCGATACCTTCGTGCAGGAAATCGACCGCATAACGCCGCAAATCCTTGTCGAGGCCCGCATCTACGATATAAAAAGCCAGGACAAGCTCGACCTCGGCGTCGAATGGAACGCCGGCAAAAACACAACATTTGGCACCAGCGATACTCCGCCAGGTAGCTTAGGTGTTAATCCGACCGGTGAAATTAACCCATTCTCCAGCGGTGTGTTCACCGGTGCAACCAGCAAGAGTGCCGGCACAACCGGCGCTCTGCGTTTTGGCTGGCTGAAAAACAGCGTGGATATCGATTTTCTTTTGAAGGCCCAGAAGAACCTGATAAATGCAAAGCTCCTTGCCAACCCGAGAATACTGGTCCTCGACAATGAAAGCGCCCAGATAAAAATCATTTCCGAGGTCCCGTACATAGAGCTTACCCAGACCTCCGGGGGCGGTAGCATCGGCTCGACGGAATTCAGGGAAATTGGTGTTACGCTTGCGGTTACGCCGCACGTTACACGCGACCGGATGGTACGGCTGAAACTGCAGCCCGAATTCAGCGTCGAGACCGGGACAGTTAACGTAATTGCTACCGGAGGGTCGAGTTCGTATCCTCAGCCGATTGTTGACAAGCGTGAAGCCAACACCACACTGCTCGTGGAAAGCGGAAAGACAGTCGTCCTTGGCGGACTGCGCAAAAAGGAGACGACAAAGCAAATCAACAAAATCCCGCTTCTTGGCGATATTCCTTTGATTTGTTATCTGTTCCGGTTCGAGGGTGAATCTACCGTAAATAGTGAGCTGGTTGTCTTCGTAACGCCCTGGATAGTTGATGAGCCGGTGCTGACGGAAAAAGAGATGAATCAGTACCAGGTAACCGACTTTGAGGGACCTAAAGCAGGTTTGACCAGGGCCGAGAAAGAGCCCGACAAAGAGCTGGAGCAATAACGGCAGCTTACTGAACGGTCGTAACCTTGGCAGTAATTAAGTCCCGGTGTCTGAGGGAGGCATCGGGGCTTTTTTATTGCAGACACCCAGAGGCCGCTTATAATAAGCAGACGAATGGACGAAATCAATTATACGCGACGGGGTTTGATGAAGGCGGCAGCGGCTTCGCTTGCGTCGGGGGCGCTGTCACGAGCCGCTTATGCTGCGGAGAATGCTGTGAAGACAAAACCCGCAGCCGGCGAGAAGCTGTTTCTGCTGCGGTATGATACCGAGACCTGGCAACCTGAGAAAATGAAGGGCTTTCTGGAAAAGGTTGTTGAGGTGCACCGCGAGCACGAAATCGCCGCGACGTTCTTCTGTAAGGGTGCGACACTGGAGCTGATGGCCGAGCGGTTCAAGGCATTCAATGAGCAGGTAAAGGGCGATGTGCTGTTCGATATTCAGGACCACAGTTATTCGCACATCGGCCTGGGTTATCAGCGAGGCAAGCCGGTCGAAGTAATCAAAGCTGACTACGAGAAGTCTTTCGCGATTCACGAGCGTATTTTCGGGGTTCGGCCCGTGGGTATCAGCATGTGCGGGACCAGCGGCAAGGACGGGCCCAGTGTGCACGGCTTTGATGCGACGGAGAAGTCCAGGGCGGAGCTGGACATGGTTGCATCGCTCGGAGTAAGGATGATTAACTCCTTTCTTACGAGCATCGACGGGGCGAAGGAGTTCATCAACTACGGCACGCTCGGACATCCTGAGATGATGGGTTTTCCCAGCGCCTATGGTGACACCGGCTGGATGTGGAGGCGAGAGTTCGGCGACCCGATGGAGTATATCTTGGGGCAGATAAAAACGCGGGCGAATCGCGGCGAGCATATACCTTTGATGCTTCACGACTGGGTGGCGTATCTGCATTCGCCGGATAAGGAATTGACACACGTCAAGAGGATTGTCGATACTGCCCGCAAGCTGGGATACAAGCTCGTCACCCATATTGCCTGCCTTCAGGACAGAGAGTTATGGGCGTAAGCTGCAGGTGAGAAAGGGCTTTGAGGGGGTGATGGAGGTGGCTACAATGGGGAGAGTATGGGCGGTGAAAGAGACAGATTAGAGGCCCTGCGGCGGCGGATAAAGGCCTTTCCCGCAGGGCCTGGGCTGTATTTTATGAAAGGCCCCGGGCAAAAGGTTCTTTATATCGGTAAGGCCAAGAACCTGCGCAGCCGGGTCGCAAGCTACTTTCAGCCGGGCAGCGATTTGATTGGCTCACGCGGGCCGAAGATTGCTGAGATGGTCGAGAAGGTTGAGAGCGTGGATTTTCTCGAGACCGAGACGGAGGTCGATGCGATGCTCAAGGAGGCCCGGCTGATAAAGGACATTCGGCCCGCGTACAATACCGACCTGATGGACGACAAGACGTTCCCGTATCTTGAGATAACAACGGGCGAGGATTTTCCCGGGGTGTATATCACCCGCAAGCCGCGGGCGAGCGGGACTCGGCTGTTCGGGCCTTTTGCGGGGGCGAAGGATTTGCGGGCGGTTTTTGTCGAGATGCAGAAGATATTCAGGTTTCGCACGTGCCGGCTGGATATTCGCTTCCGCGACCAAAAACGGAAATTCTTTCGGCCCTGCCTTCTTTACAGCATCAAGCAGTGCACGGCGCCTTGCGGAGCGAGAATAGAAAAGGACGAATACAGAAAAATAATAAGGGACTTTATAAAGTTTTTACGGTCGAAACGTTCGACGGTTCTGCGGGAGCTTAAAAAGCAAATGGCCGAGTCGGCAGAGCGGTTGGAGTACGAGAAGGCGGCGATGTACCGCGACCGGATTCGGCTGATTGAACGGCTTGACGAGCGGGGCAGCCCGGACGAGAACGTCCAGCCGGAGGTCTTTGCAGCCGACCCGGCCGAGGCGCTGGTGAAGCTGCAAAAAATACTCGATAGCACCGGGCCGGTACGAATCATCGAGGGCATCGACGTTGCGAATATCGCCGGCGCCGAGGCGGTCGGCTCATTGGTGAAGTTCATCGACGGGCGGCCCTTTAAGAGCGGGTATCGGCGGTTCAAGATAAAGACCGTCAAGGGCATTGATGATTACGCGATGATTGCCGAGGTGGTCAAACGCAGATACAAATATGCGCTGCGGGGCGAGGAGCTCTGGCCCGACCTTGTTCTGATTGACGGCGGTCTGGGACACCTGCACGCGGCCCAAAAGGCGTTCGAGCAGATGAAGGCGCCGATGCCCAGAATTGCAGCGATTGCAAAAAAAGAGGAGGAGATTTTCCTGCAGGGCAGCAAAAAACCACTGAAGCTGCCTGCCAATTCACCTGCCCGCAAGCTGCTGCAATACGTCCGAGACGAGGCCCACCGCTTCGCCCAGCACTACCACCATATCCTGCGCAGCAAAAAACTGCTGAAAGACAAAAATTGACACACTCCACCAGTTTCGGGCAAATGGGTAAAAACTGAAAAAAATGCTTGCAAAACCGAGTTGATGCTTGTATATAATCACAGAAGGTCAACAAATTAATTATTGAGAAAACCATTTTTCGGAGGGTTTTACAATGAGGACAGCTTCAACGTGCGATATCAAAATCATTGCGGCAGTGCTGATTTTTCAGGCAAGTGCCTGTATCGCGGTAGAGCGATTCACGCTGTCCAATGAAGGGTTGATGCTGTTGAACAGGGAAAATATCTGGGTTTTGTCACCAGCAACAGTGACAGCAAAAAGAGATGTAGCCGGGCCGGGTGTTGAATTCGATATCTACTTTCCGGGCGTCGAAATAGGTGACCGGTTCTTTAATTACGTTCGGAAACCACAGTTTCATAGCGAAAGCGACCCCTCGATTGGAACGAATGTCGGACGGTTCGAAACGTTCGAGCTTAAGTTCACTTTAGTGGCTGTTAATGGGGTTGCAGAGCCAAATACAGGGGGAAAATTATTCGTTGCAGCAATTGTAGGCTGCAGTGACGGCACAAGCGGTTATAAACCGGTTTCTATTGGTTTTGGCGAATTGCAGGAGCCAAATGCAATATCTTCTACTGTGGTACAGGGCAGTGTGCTTGATACGGTCGGGTTCTACGTATATTTTATGGATCCACGCGGGTGGGACCCGAACGGATTTACCGTAACAGTTCTGGTGGAACCGGCTCCCGGCGCGGTGCAAATTCCTCGAAAACAGGGCCGGAAGGCGATGGTGTCTTCGGGCAACTGTATTTATGTGGACCAAAGCGCAACGGGAAACAACAACGGGACCAACTGGGCCAATGCCTACAAATATCTTCAAAATGCCCTGCAGGAGGCATCGGCAGGTGACCAGATATGGGTGGCAGGGGGAACTTATATGCCTGACAAGGGAGCAAATATTTCCCCCGGACATCCTGGGGCCAGTTTCAAGCTCAAGACAGGTGTGGCCCTATACGGCGGCTTTCCCAAAGGCGGAGGAAGCTGGGAGCAAGGCGACCCGGCGGTTTACAGAACCATACTTAGCGGCGACCTTAAAGGCGATGACGAAGAAGTCAGCCAGGCAAGCGAGCTTCTCCGTAGTGCAAGAGCAGGCAGAAACTGCTGGCACGTGGTCAGTGCACTCGGGACGGATTCAACGGCCATACTCGACGGGTTTATCGTTGCGGGCGGCTATACCGTCTCCGGAGATCTCAATAGTGCCAACGGGGGCGGTCTATTTGCAAAAGCGAGCAGTGCGACGATTTCAAACTGTATTTTCCAGGGCAACGTCGGAGAAAAAGGCGGTGCGATGTATCTTTGGATGGGCCAGCCAAGAATAATTAACTGCACTTTTACCGGCAACGCAGCCAAGCAATACGGCGGCGCTATAGCAAATTTCAAGGCAAGTGCAAAGCTGGTGAACTGCGTATTCACAAAGAACTGGGCGAAAGAAAAAGGCGGGGCGATTTACAACGAGAAGAACAAGCCAAGCATCACTAACTGCACCATTGCAGACAACTATGCTTACGCAGGCGGCGGGATATACAACGAGAAGAACGAACCTTCGCTATTCAACTGTATCATCTGGGGCAATACGAGTAGATATGGTACTGCAGAACCGGCACAAGTTTATGGGGTGAAAATTAATTCAAGCCACTGCTGTATCCAGGAAATGACCGAGCATTTCGGAGGCAAAGGCAACATCAGCAGCGTCCCTCGTTTTGCTGACATGCAGAACGGAGATTTTCGGCTTTTAGCTGGTTCACCCTGCATTGACGCCGGCGACAGCAATACCGTGCCTGCTGATGTCAAGGCGGATTTTGAAGGGAATGCCCGCATTTGTGGTTCAGCCGTGGACATAGGAGCGTACGAATCCGGCGGGTAAATCTGCAACTCATTGAATAAGAAAGTGTCTCAAGACGAAACGCTGTTCAGATAGACAAAATCACACAAACCAAGCGGCGAGTTTCAGCAGGAGGCGTTTTAGCGGCGGTTTTGTGTAGGCGGTGGCCTTTAGGGTTTCTTTTATTGCTCGTGTTACACCGTCGTCGCCTGTGCCGGCCAGCATCGTGTTTGCGACGTTTGCGGTTTCGTTGATTTCGTACTCGCAGCCGCGGATGACGGCGGCGGGGATTCCCGCTCCGGTCTGGCCGAAGACAAGGGCGCCGGCGCTGCACAGTTCATGGGCTATTAAATCTATGCCGCCGAACTTGGGTTTGCCGAACAGGTCCTTATTGCCGAACTGTTTCGAGATGGGGTCTATGCCAGCCGAGCCGACGGCGAAATCCATCGTCCCGAAGGGTATCATCTCGGTATCGGCGAGAATAACGGCGAGTTTTTTGCCGGTGATTTTCTGTAAGCTTTCTCTTATGTCCCTTGCGGCTGCGTCCGGGTCTTCGGGCAGTAAACTGACCACACCCTTTTCGTGGTTCGAGCCGTCGATGCCGGCGTCGCAGGTATGGAGCCGGCCGTCCTTTCCCGCCGTGATGCAGAGCGCCTGCTCGTGCTCGACAAGCTCGTGTGTGCAGCCGCTGTCCTGCGATGCGCCCAGTATGTGCCTTTCGGCAATACCACTAAGCGGCATAATCGCCAGAATATCGTTTTCTTCTTCGAATATCATCTGAAGCCACTTGGCGTCTTTGCCGGTTTTTCGTGAAATGTACAGCGCCTTTTTACCCGGTACGACGTCGGCCATTTTGCGCATCCTGCCCTGTGCCTTCGAGACAACTTTGCTGGTCAAAACGACAATGTCCTTTTCCCGCAGGCCTTCGATTTCCTCATCGGCGCACCTTGCGATAATCTCAGCAAGATTGTCACCCTGTTCGATTTTTGGTATCGTCTGCAAACCAAGGACTTCTACTTTTTTCATAATCGACCCTTTGAATCAGGGGATTGTCAATCGAGTGGCACAATCCAGATGTTTCTGAATTTAACATTACTGCCGTGCTCCTGCAGCTTGACCGGTCCCGGAGTCGGCCCTTCGCCCTGTCCCGCACCGGTCTTGTGTGGGAGGATTACGTTGTTGTGAATCACGATACCGTTCTGCAGGACAGTGATTCGGGCGTTTTCGATTTTATTTTCCCCGGCCCATCGGGGTGCCCTGAAGAAAATATCGTAAGACTGCCATTCACCAGGTTTTTTACAGACGTTTTTATCGGGCGTTTTTGTTTTGTAGATTGCGCCGCAGTCGCCGGTGTCCGGCTGAAGGCCGAAAGAATCGAGAATTTGTACTTCGTAGCGGCGCTGGATGTATATGCCGCTGTTACCGCGGCTCTGGCCGGTCGAGCTGCCGGGGCTTTTGGGGATATTGAACTCGACGTGCAGACGCATATCCTGGAAGGTATCCCGCGTAACAATGCTGCCCGAGTCGGGTACTACCTGCATTGCGCCATCGATGATTTTCCATTTGACCGGGCCGGCATCCTCGCCGAGCCACTGCGAGAAATCCCCGCCGTCGAACAGCACAACGGCATCGCTCGGCCGGACGAGGTCACATTGCGGCCTCGCGTTGTACTCTACATCTGAGAGCCGAATGTTTGCACAGCCGACAAGGGTCATAATCGCCGCCGATAAGCTCGCCGTCAAGACAAACGCCTTTGCATTTTTCATCCGACAGTCCTTTCCTTTTTACTTAGATGGGATTGAAATTTCCTCAAGGCCCTTCTGTGTCAGGCCTGTAATCCGAATGTCTTGGCCGAAGTGTTTCGTATCGACATAATGCAGGTCGATGTTTTTACCCAGCCGATTCATCGACTTGGATATATCAGCGCTTCCCTGCCGGGCGAGAATCTTCGGCGCGATATAGACGATGACTTCGTCGGCGAGGCCCTCTTTCAAAAATGAGCCGATTACCGTCGGCCCGCCTTCGACGAGCAGATGCTGTACGCCGCGTCTGCCTATGTGAGCTATCATATAATCCAGATTAGATTTCACATCGGCAGGGCAGAACAAAACCTCTGCTCCGTTTGCGGTTATCTGCTTTGCTTTTTCAGGATTGGCGTTTGCATCCGTAACCACCATCACCGGAAAATCTCCTGTCGTTTTCAATAATTGACAATCGAGTGGTATCCGCAGTTTATTATCGAGCACAATTCGCAGTGGCTTTTTGCCTCTGCTCGGCCTGGGTGTAAGAAGCGGGTCGTCGGCAAGGACGGTATTGACCCCGACCAGTATCGCACCTGCTCGCCTTCGCAGCTTGTGGACATCCTTTCTGCTTTGCTGTGAGCTTATCCATCTCTGTTGGGCGGTCTGGTTGGCCCAGGCGAGCTTGCCATCGATGGTCTGTGCCCACTTGACCGTCACCCAGCATCGGCCCGTCTTTGCGAATTTCATAAACGGCGCATTCAGAAGTTTGGCGTCGTCCTCGCAGACGACGACAGTCACCGCGATACCGGCTCGTTTCAACTGCTCAAGGCCTTTTCCATTGACCTTCGCCGACGGGTCAACGGTCGCTGCGACGACCTTGGCCAGGCCGGCTTCGATAATTGCATCCGTGCAGGGGCCTGTCTTGCCGTGATGGCAGCACGGCTCGAGCGTGACATACATTGTGGCGCCTTTGGGCTTATAATCCCGTTTTATGCAATCCTCAATGGCATTTATCTCGGCGTGCGGGCCGCCGAATTTCCTGTGCCGGCCCTTACCGATAACTTTGTCTTCTTTGACAATGACCGCACCAACGGCTGGATTTGGCTCGACAGAACCGAGACCGCGGCGGGCAAGTCTCAGCGCCATCCTCATATAGGTTATGTCATTTTTCGTCGCCACAGGATGAACCCAACCGAATAATCACAAACCCGTAAGCCCCCAACTTTATGTTGGGGGTTCTCAACATACGTTTATTTTAACCCCCAGGATAAACCTGGGGGCTTATCAGTTTATCATGTCAACAAATTTTTGTTCATCAATTATCTGCACGCCGAGCCGATGGGCTTTGTCGAGCTTGCTGCCGGCATTTTCGCCGGCAAGCACATAATCGGTTTTCTTACTCACGCTCGAACTCACTTTTGCCCCCGCCGTCCTGATTGCCTCTTTGATAGTCTCTCGCGTGTAGTTTTTTAGTGTCCCCGTGACAACAATTGTTTTACCTGCGAGTTTATTTGTCTTCTTTGCGACTCGCTCCGGCAACCCAGGCCTTACGCCTGCTTCCAGCAGCGCATCTATAACCTCGCGCTTCTTCGGGTTTCTGAAATACCCACAGATGCTTTCCGCCATTTTCGGACCGACCTGGTCGATACCGGAAAGCTCTTCGACATCCGCATCCATAAGCGCTTCGAGCGAGCCGGAATGCTCGGCCAATATCTGTGCCGACTGAGCGCCGATATGACGAATGCCCAGGGCGGCTATCAGCCGCCAGAGCGGCCTTTCTTTACTTGCCTTTATGGCGTCGATAACGTTTTGCGCGCTTTTGTCGGCCATTCGCTCGAAGCCGACGAGGTCCGACTTTTGCAGCTTGTAAAGGTCGGCGAAGTTTTTGACCAGGCCTGTCTCAGTCAATTGCTCTATCAGCGCATCGCCGAGGTTTTCGATATCCATCTGGCCTCTGCCGGCGAAGTATTTCAATCGTTCCTTCAACTGCCCGAGACAATTCGGATTCAGGCAGCGGATATAGACGCCGTCCTCATCCTTTTTGACCTTGCCGCCGCAGTTCGGACACTTCTTCGGCGGCTTGAAGGTACGTGCAGCAGCAGCTCTTCGCTCTTTTTTAACCTCTATGACCTGAGGGATTATTTCGCCGGCCTTTTCGATTACCACCGTGTCGCCTTCGCGGACGTCTAATCGTTTCAATTCGTCAAAGTTGTGCAAGCTCGCTCGTTTGACGGTTGTCCCTGCCAGCAAAACAGCCCTCAGGTTTGCAACGGGTGTGAGGATGCCGCTCTTACCCACCTGGACATCGATTGATTCGACCACGGTTTCGGCCTGCTCTGCGGCAAACTTGTACGAGATGCACCAGCGTGGCGCCCGGCCGGTAGAGCCGAGAATGCTGCGCTGGTCGAAGCGGTTCACTTTTATCACCATCCCGTCGATTTGATAGCCTAATTGGTCGCGCTTGCTTTCCCAGTTTTGGCAAATCGATATTACTTTGTCGATGTCTTTTGCTTTTTCGATGTGCGGGTTGACGGCCAGACCGAGTTTTTTGAATACCTTCAGGGTATCGAAGTGGTCTTCGGCCAGGGGCTGTGAGAGCTCGCCTATCGCGTAGGCAAAGAAGGACAGCATCCGCCCTGTCGTTATTTTCGCATCGAGCAGTTTTAGTGAGCCGGCGGTGGCGTTCCTGGGATTGGCAAAGGTCTGCTCGCCGGCTTTTTGTCTTAGCCGATTGACTTCGGTAAATGCCTGGTTGGGCATGAAGACTTCGCCGCGGACCTCGATGATTTCGGGAATTTCAACGCTATCGGACAAAAAAGAAAGCGGGACGGCTCTTATGGTTCTGACATTCGCAGTGACATCATCACCCATCCTTCCATCACCACGAGTCGCGCCTCTAATAAGCGCGCCCCGCTCGTACCTTAGACTAACAGCAACCCCGTCGATTTTCAACTCTATAACATAATTATAATCGCTTGTTCCTAAGTTTTTTGCGACCCTTTCGTCAAATGCCCGCAACTGGTCGGCATCATAGGTATTATCCATACTCAGCATAGCCACGGCGTGGCGGACGGTCTCGAAACCGGCTAACGGCCTGCCCGATACCCGCTGGGTGGGTGAATCGGCGGTCACAAGCTCCGGGTGCTTCGTCTCCAGCTCTTTTAGCTCGGCAAAGAGCTTGTCGTATTGCCGGTCGCTGATTTTGGGCTGAGCAAGGACATAGTAAAGATAATCGTGCCTTCTGATTTCGGCACGCAATTCTTCGATTCGCTTTTTGGCATTCTGAACCATAACAGGGGATTTTATATGCTTCAGAAATGTTTTTTGCAAGAGACATATTGCAAAAGCACGGCAAACAGTCACGTTCCGGGGCATTTGCCGGAAAATGTGAAAAACAGCTGTTACGGCAGGGCCTGGCGGTTCGCTGCTCTTGGATGATGTGACGGCTTGCCGTTATGGTAAACCTCGTTCTCGGGCAGGACCATCATCTTGTTGTTATGCGTCCAGCTTGGAAATTTCTTCGTCTTTTCGTCGTCTGGAAACGTGCGATAGAGAATGCCGGGCACGCCTCTTTGAAGCGAGGTGAGAGAACCGTCGGGTCTTGCGATGCAGGTAGGCCAGGCAGAATGTGCGGCAGAAGAGTTGTTTGCCACTACCCACATGAGATTATCCGACGCCCTGACACGAATTTCGGCAGGTATAATCTCGTCGAGAATGGTCTTGCTCTTATGACGAGCATTGTAGAACGAATGGAACATGACCTTGACGCCCTTGTGGCGGTATATGTTGTACATTTCGGGGAAACAAGAATCGTAGCAGATGAGGAAGCCGCACTTAATGCCCTTGAGTTCAATCGTTACGAGATGATTTCCCGGCGTATAGACTTTAAGGTCACCGGACGTACACATTGATTTGTCGTATCTGTCAACGATTTTCCCTTCGTCGGAAATAATGTAAAGGCAATTTGTGGGTTTTTCCTTTGGGCTGAGGTAATGGGCGGAACCTAAAACGACCCAGATATTGTTCTGCTTTGCCAAGGCCATTATTTCATGCGTTCGGGCCCTTAGTTTTTCCCAGTCGTAATTCTTGAAGTCAGGGACATCCGCCCCGCCATACCCGGAAAGAGCTGCTTCGGAAAAGTGAACAATGTTAGCTTTATTTGCAGCAGCTTCCTT
>CAZPDW010000016.1:0-2598 GCA_964585535.1 uncultured Pirellulales bacterium | reverse complement strand
CCCGGCTTTTGCAATGGCCGGCCTGCCATCAGAATCAGTCGCCAAAGCCGCATCTGAAGGCGTGCAGCGACAGTCTTTGAAGATATTGCTACTGGAAATCGCAGGGGCAATGTGCTATTTTTATAATCAGACGGTATGATGTGAACTGAACTGTTGGCCTGCTTTGCTTTAAGGAAGCGTAGATTATGAACAGCCGGCTTAGACCTGAATTATGCTGTATTATCTGGTTGGTGCTCTTTGCCGGCGTTTTGCCCGAGATAATGCAGGCCGAGAACTGGCCCTGTTTCAGGGGACCGAGCAGGCAGGGCATCTCAACCGAAAAAGACATCCCTGTAAAGTGGTCCGGCACCGAGAATATACGCTGGAAAACGGTAATCCCGGGCAGGGGCTGGTCTTCACCTGTCGTCTGGGGCGACCGTGTTTACCTGACGACCGCAACGGAAGAGGGAACATGTTTGCGGTTAGTCCGTATCGCTCGACAGTCCGGCGCCATCCTCTGGGACAAGGAGATTTCCAGGCAAAAGGCCGGGCACAAGCACGCAAACAATTCTTATGCGACATCCACACCGGTTACCGACGGCGACAGGGTTTACGTATTGGCGGCAGACGGCGGCATCGCGGCTGTATCAAACGAGGGCGACGTTGTGTGGACTAATCGCGAGTTCAAATACTACAGCGAGCACGGACTGGGAGTCTCGCCAATTCTCTACAAAGACCTGGTTATCATACCGTTTGACTGGAGCAGTGAAGAAAAGCGAGAAGTCGGCTGGCAAAAGCCCTGGGACAAGGCCTTTATCTGGGCGCTGGATAAGAATACGGGCAAGGTCCGCTGGAAGGCCACACGCGGCTCGTCGCGAATCGCACACGTGACACCGACGATACTAAGTGAAGGCGAAACAGAGCAGCTCATCAGCCCGGCAGGCGATGTCATCCAGGGCTTCGACCTTACAACCGGCGAAAGAATCTGGACTGCAAAAACCTTCGGCGAAGGCGTTGTCCCCTCGGTGGTAATCGGCGACGGCCTGATCTACCAGACATCCGGTTTCCCCAGGAAGATACTTCACGCGGTGCGCACGGGCGGAAAAGGCGACATCACCAAAAGCCACATGGCGTGGGAAACAGACAAAGATGTGAGCACGATACCGTCAATGCTCTACGTAAAACCGTATCTTTACACTCTGACGGAAGGAGGCGTTGTGCGATGCCTCAAGGCCGATACCGGTGAACAGCTCTGGAAGAAACGCCTGCCCGGAAGATATTCGGCGTCCCCGGTCTGGGCCGACGGTAATATCTATTTTCTCTCAGAGCAGGGCAGGGCGACGGTCATAGAGGCAGGGGCCGAATTCAAAATAACAGCTCAAAATGACCTGAAGGAAAAGTGCGTCGCCAGCCCGGCGATTTCGCACGGTAACATCTTCATCCGCTCCGAATCCAACCTTTATTGCATCGGCAAAAAATAATCACCCGCTGTGCTCACAATGATAGTTCAACCCCAGCCGCCTGCAAGTGGCCCTGCCATCCCAGGGGGGAGGACTTGCTCCAGGCAATTAAGCTTCTCAGCCGCATCTGTTCTTTTGCCCAATATTATAAAAAATTGCCACAATACTGGACAATATGCCAGATTTATCCTATACTAAAGCGTTTGTGATATTTATCATCGGCTGACCCGTCTCTATATGAGCGGTATGGGAGAAACCAGTTGTGGCCCCGCCATCCCAAGGGGGCTGTAATTTTTGTTTCTTAGTTCTCAGGTTTTAGCACTGATGGCAAAAGACATACTCAACGTCGGTGGCTTCACTATAAGAAGGCGCATCGGCACCGGTGCGCGAAGCACAATCTATCTGGCCACCGACGATGCAAACGGCAGCGAGGTAGCTCTGAAGCGTGTGATATTCGAGCGCCAAGAGGATACGAGAGTCTTCGAGCAGGTTGTGACCGAATACAGAACAGCTACAAAACTCGACCACCCGTACATACGCAAGTGCTATAAGCTCAAGAAGGTGCGTGGTATGCTCAGGGCAAAGGAGTTGCTGCTTGCAATGGAGTACTTTGAAGGTCAGTCACTCGAAGACGCGCCGACCCTGAGTTTGCTCGATGTGCTGCTGGTCTTCCGGATGGTCGCTACCGGGCTGAACGCAATGCACCAGCGAGGGCTTGTTCACTGTGACATAAAGCCCAACAACATTCTTTTGAGCAAGGCCGGGGCCATCAAAATAATCGACCTTGGCCAGAGCTGCAAAATAGGCACCACCAAACGGCGAATTCAGGGGACACCCGACTACATCGCTCCCGAGCAGGTCAGGCGCAAACCCTTAGTGCCGAAAACCGATGTATTTAACCTTGGGGCAACGATGTACTGGGCCCTGACCGGAAAAACTGTCCCGACTTTGATACCCAAAAAGGACGCCTTCGGACTGCCGATACGGCAGGAGCGCCGCGCCCCACACGACATAAGAAAGCAAATACCGCCTCCAATCTCGAAGCTTGTTATGGACTGTGTACGGGACGACCCCGCCGACAGGCCGCAGGGAATGATGACGGTAATCTCCCGTCTTGACCTTATGATACACAGCATCCTGAGCAGCAAAAACAGAAGCA
>CAZPDW010000015.1:0-22485 GCA_964585535.1 uncultured Pirellulales bacterium | reverse complement strand
GGGAGGGTTAATATGCCGGAAATTACCACACAAGTCAGTACAACTATCGATGCGTTGACACAGGAATTCGAAATTCTAACTCATAACCTTGCAAACGCAAGCACCGTCGGCTACAAACGCAGATGCAACGCCTTTTCCATCTCCCTGAAGGAGCACTTGGTCGGTGTTGACAGTTATTCACCGGGCACGATTAACATAGATTCTGCTCTTGATTTTTCCCAGGGCAATCTCGTCCGAACGGGCCGGCCGCTGGATTGTGCACTGTTTGGCGTGGGTTTTTTCGTTGTCGAGACGCCGAACGGGCCCCTTTACACGCGAAACGGCGTTCTGCGGACGAACAGCAGCGGTCAACTCGTGGATTCGAGCGGGCGGATAATCGCCGGACAGGCCGGGCCTATCACGATTCCGGCCACCGTCGCGCTTTCACAACTGAACATCGCCGCCAACGGGACGATTTCCGCTGCTGGTGTCAATGTCGGCCAATTCCGAATTGTCGATTTTGCTGAAAACGAAGGCAAGCTTGTTTCCGCCGGCGAAAACTGCTTCGCAATGCCAGACGAAAACATTCACCCGGCCGCCGCCGTCGCAGCGTTCGTAAAGCAGGGCTTTCAGGAGGCGTCAAACGTAAAAGTTGTCGATGAGCTTGTGGATATGATTATGGTGACCCGGCTGTACGAAGCGAATATGAAGACAATTTCCGCCCAGACTGAGTCCACCGGCAGCATTATGACCGTGGCGATGGGTTGAATACGGATGGATAATTTTAACAGACAGGAGAACTGAATTATGCTAAGGGCTTTTTCGACCGCTGCGACGGGGATGACCGGCCAGCAGATGATGGTTGATATGATTGCGAACAACCTTGCCAACATCAACACGACCGGTTTCAAACGAAGCCAGCTTGGTTTTCAGGATTTGCTCTACGTCCAGATGCAGGCGGCAGGGGCCGAGGTGGCCTCCGGCATCAACACGCCTACCGGACTGGAGATAGGATGCGGCGTAAGGGCGGCGGCGACCGTGAAGGTCTTTACCGAGGGCGAGCTTCAAAATACGTTCAGGCCGCTCGACATCGCCATATACGGCGACGGCTTCCTGCAGGTTACTTTGCCCAACGGTGATATAAGATACACCCGCGACGGCGCTCTGCAGATGAATGCGAACGGCCAGCTCGTTACCGCCACCGGATACGCCATCGAACCGGCTATCACGATTCCCACCGATGCGGCCGGCATCGACATCGGCAAAGACGGGACGGTAAATATAACCGATTCATCCGGCACTCAATCAGTCGTCGGGACGCTTCAGCTTGTCCGGTTCCCGAATGCGACGGGCCTCAGCAGCGAGGGCGACAACCTCCTGTCGGAAAATGAGGCAAGCGGCACCGCCGTTACGGGTACAGCCGGCGAAAACGGTTTCGGCGCCATACAGTCGGGTTTTTTGGAGAAATCGAACGTCCAGATGGTTACCGAGCTTGTCAACCTGATAACTGCACAAAGAGCGTATGAAATAAACGCCAAGGCAATCACAGCCGGTGACGAGATGCTCAGAACGGCGAACAATATAGTCAGGTAGAGAATATGATGAACACCGGAAGAATAAGTTTTTGCGTTTTGGTTTTTGTGCTTGTTGCGAATGGGTTTACCTTTGCCGGGCAGAGCGAAGCAGGGCCGCAACTGCAAATCTATCTGCCGCGGGAAGTTACCGTCAAAGACAGCTCGCTGACGCTTGGAAGCATCGGTATCATACGCGGGGACGAGAAGCTGGCGGCCAGGGCGGCCGATGTGACGCTCGGCCGAATCTCCATTCCAGGCCAGGAAATTGTCATTGACAGAGCCACTATCCTGAGCCGGCTGGCATGCAGCGGCATCGCCGTCTCGAAAATCGCGCTGACCGGCGCCGAGCGCGTTATAGCCAGACAGCACAAAGATGTCATCGGCGGCGAGGACTTCATCGCACTGGCACGCTCATTCTTAAAAAACCGGCTCACAGACCGTTCCATAAACGAGTTGAAGTGTGTCAGAACGCCGGAAAGCGTGGCCGTACCCGCAGCCGCCGGCAATGTCCGGACGTCCGCTCAATTAGTTGCCGGTGCGGGCGCATCTCGGGCGCGTGTTAAAATCAGTGTGCTTGCAGACGGGGTGAAACTGGCGGACAGACAGGTTGATTTCCGCCTGAAATACAACTGCCGGCAGGCGGTGACAGTCTGCGATATTGCGCCGGGCGAGGTCGTCACGGCCCAGAACATAAAGGTAGAAATGGCGGTTTGTGACCGCCCGGAGCCGTCCCGATGGACCGCTCCGTACGGTTCTCTCGCAAGGCGGCCTCTGCGAGCGGGAACAGTAATTCAGCACAATATGGTGAAGCTGCCGCAACCTGACGTTGTTATCGAGCGAAATCAAAGTGTCCTTATAAAATTCGAGATGCCCGGCCTTGTCGTTACCGCCGTCGGAAAGGCGCTCCAGCAGGCAAGGGCCGGGGATTATGTGAAGGTCCGAAACGTCGATTCGCAGCGAATAATACTTGCAAAGGCCGGCCGGGATGGAACCGTCGTGCCCGTCTTTTGAAAGGCAAATGTAATGAACCGCCAAAAATCACTCTTCAAATTACAGAATGAAACCGCAAATGTCCCGGGTGCGCTGCCGGCTGTGCTGGTCCTGCTGCTGTCGTTCAGCGCCTGCTCTCAGGCCGGCTCAATCTGGGCCAGAAGAGACAAGAACGTCAAGGCCCTGTATGCCGACGACACCGCCAGGCGCATCGGAGACGTCCTGACAATTAAAATAACCGAGGACAGCAAGGTCGATAACAAGGCGAAAAGAGACCTCCAGAAAAACGTCAACAAGTCGAATACGTTTAACGGGGACGTCGGCGGCTTTGCCGACCTCGGAGAGTTCGGCCTGAGCGCAGAGTCGAACAACCAGCTTAAGAGCAAGGCCGATTTCAAGGACGAGCGAAGCTTCGAGGACCAGATTACCGTTACCGTTGTCGATATTCAGCCGAACGGAAACCTTGTCGTTTTGGGTACACGAAACAGAAACATCGGCGGTGACATACAGGTCATCGACGTAAGCGGGATAGTAAGGCCGAGCGATATCGCCTTCGACAACACCGTCAAGAGCGGGCAGGTCGCGGATTTTCGAATCATCAGCAGAAATTCCGGCGTCTCTGAGCCATATACCAGGCCCGGCTGGCTGGGCAGAATCTTCGATATTATCTGGCCCTTCTGAGTTCCGGCTTAAACTGAATTGCCGTATTTGATTTTGAGAGTCTGTTTATGAAGTTTCGTCTGTTAGTGCTTGCTGCAATAATACCAATCGCCGTCAACCTCGCCTGGTGTGAGCGGATAAAGGATATCACCGACATCCAGGGAATTCGAGGCAACCCGCTTACGGGGGTCGGGCTGGTAATCGGCCTGGCGGGCACCGGCGACAGCTCCCAGCCGTCCCGGCAGATGCTCACGAATATCTTTCGCGAGGCGGGACTTGTTTTTGCGCCGAAGGACCTGACCGGCGGCAATATAGCGATTGTTATGGTCACCGCCGAATTAGGCCCTTTTGCCCGCGAGGGCTCTCGAATCGATGTCGATGTCTCGGCGATAGGCGATGCAAAGAGCTTACAGGGCGGTATGCTGCTGCCCACGCCGCTAAAAGGGCTTGACAACCAGGTCTATGCGGTCGCCCAGGGAGGAGTCTCCTTAGGCGGCTGGGCCGCCTCAGGCGATGAGTCCTCTATCACAAAAAACCATCAAACCGTCGGAAGAATACCCTCCGGCGCCGTCGTCGAAAAGGCGGAAATCGCCGGCTTCGTCGAGCAAATCGCAGACCGGCGTTTCGTGGCGCTGAACCTTAGAAACAGCGACTTCACCACCGCCGAAAGAATCGGCCGGGCCATAAACCACAAGTTTCCAGACGCCGCCGTCGTGGTCGATGCCGCCACTATTCGAGTCGAAATTCCGGAGAAAATCGAACGCAGGGCTGTCGTGGGTTTCATCGATTGTTTGACGCAGCTCGATGTGAAGGTCGATATGCCGGCGGTGGTTGTGATTAACGAGCGGACCGGAACCATTGTTGTCGGCGAGAACGTGGGCATATCCGCGGTGGCTATCTCGCAGGGCAGTCTGGTTGTGAAAATCAAGGAGACCGCGTCTGTCTCCCAGCCGAGCGCTCCCTTCTCCGATTCGGGAACGACCGAGCGTGTACCCGAGACTATGATTGGTGTCGAGGAGCAAGACGCATACCTGATTCCCGTTCAGAAATCGGTAACGGTATCCGACCTTGCCAAAACGCTGAACGCCATTGGCGCCACGCCGAGAGACCTGATAGCGATATTCAACGCACTGAAGACCGCCGGCGCTCTGCAGGCCCGGCTCGAGATTATGTAGGAAACGGATATGGATGGCTCACAGCTTATATTAAGCGACCCGGTTTCGGCGCCGGGTGTACTGCCGAACGTGAACGGCGACCGGCTCAAAGAGCTGCTGGAAAGGGCCGGAGAAATAGGCGGCGATGAAGTCTCAGACAATAAAAAAGTGCAATTGGCAAAAGACTTCGAGTCGGTCCTGCTCACCCAGCTCTTCAATGAGATGAAAAATACAATCGGCGACTGGGGCTTCGAACAGGACGGCGCATCCAAACAGGTCCAGGGAATGTTCTGGCTTTACCTCGCCCGAGACGTTGCCGACAAGGGCGGCTTCGGCCTCTGGAAAGATATTTATCGTTTTTTTAATGACCAGGATAAAACAAACACACAGACACAGTTACTGGACGAAAGCGCATGAGTAAAACGCCTGTTGAAATGGAAGACAGGGTTGGCCGGCTGCTTGCCGTGCTCGATGTCGATATCGAACATCTTCGGAATTGCCTGGGCCGGCTCGGCAAACTCAGGTGTTTGGTGATTAAAAGAGACGAGGCCGCCTTGAGCAAGCTGCTCGAAGACATCCGCATCGAGGCCGAGGACTATGCCGGGAATGAATCGAAACGCCTGGTTCTCCGGCGTGAGCTGGCAAATTATTTCGGTCTTGAAGTCGGGCGGTTGACCCTGTCGGCGCTCGAAAATTTTCTGCCCGCCGACAAGAGGGCTCATCTGGCTGCAAGAAAGGCAGCGCTGCGGTCGCTTGTCGAGCAGCTTAGAAATGAATACGTAAGCACCGCTGTACTTATTTCAGATTGTGCCAGGATAAACAGCGCTCTTCTTAAGTCGATTCTCGATGAGAGCCGGGGCGGCCTTGTGTGCTACGATGCCAACGGCACGGCCAGCAGGGCAAATGAAACGGCCTTTGTGAATATGAGGTTATAAAGGCCGCGATTCAAACAGGGTAGCAAATGTGGAATTTCGACATAGGTATCAGCGGTCTGGACGCCGCCAGAAAAGGACTCGATGTCATTGGCAACAATATCGCCAATGCCGCCACCGAGGGGTATCACAGAGAGCGAATCGACCTCAGTCCGTCATTTTCGATTCAACAGGGCTCTTTCCAGATAGGCGGCGGCGTCGATGTGCAGGGCGTCAGCAGAATCATCGACTCGATGCTTGAAAAGGAATTGCTGTCTCAGCAGGCACTTCAGGGGCAAATCACGCAGGAGTATTCCACTCTTGCGATGGTGGAGGGCGCATTTGGAGAGCTGACGGCAGGCACGGGGCTGAATGCCTCGATTGACCGGTTCTTCGGCGCCATGGGCGATTTGAGCGCTCACCCGAACGAGGTTATCTGGCAGGACCAGGCGCTATCCGCTGCGCAGGGGCTGGCCGGACAGTTCAGAATGCTAAGTGAGTCGCTGAACAGCATCGAAAGCCAGATTCGCCTCGAAGTGGACAATACTCTCGAACAGGTCAATACCCTGGCCGGCCAGATTGCTGAGCTAAACGGCAGCATCCAGAGAATAGAGCTCAGCGGCGCCCGGGCGAACAACTTAAGGGACGAAAGAGACCAGCTCATATCACGGCTTACGGACCTGATAGGCGTCCAGACACAGCAGAGAGACTATGGAATCGTCGATGTAAATGTCGGCGGAATACCGATAGTTACAGGTACCTCCACCATAGAATTAGAGGTCGGCCTCGACGAGAACGGCCAGTTGGGTATAACGCCGGCGGATAGTTTTGCCTACGAGACGACCGTTCAGGGCGGCCGGCTCAGCGGGCTGCTGGCGCTGAAGAATACCATCATTGGGGGCATACACGACGACCTTGACCGGCTCGCCGCCGCGATTATTCAACAGATAAATCAACTCCACGTACAGGGTGTCGGCCAGGCCGGCTCTTTTACCGAGCTTACCGGCCGGATGGTAACCAGTACCACTCTGTCGAATATCGAAAATGTCACGGACGGCGCAATATACCTTCGCGTTACGGACACCGACACCGGTCAGGTCAGCCGCCATGAAATTGACGTCGATACGTCGAGCGATACCCTGGAAACAATAGCAACACGTATTTCAACCGTTACGGGGCTGAGCGCTTCGGTCGGCGACTCGAAACTTCATATCCTGGCCGATCCGGGATACGAATTTGATTTCACGCCGGCTGTGCTGGCCGAACCGACTGCGAGCACGTTGACCGGCGCATCGCCGCCGACCGTTTCCGTCTCTGGTCTCTACACGGGCTCGACCAATCAGACGTTCACGTTCACCGTTGCAGGAACCGGGCAGGTTGGAAACGGCACACTCCAGCTCGATGTGACCGACGGCGACGGAGAGACGGTTACAACTTTCAATCTCGGCAGCGGATACGCCGCCGGCGACATGCTTGATTTGGGAAACGGAATAAAAATATCGCTCGGCCCGGGCGACCTTGCAGCAGGCGACACTTTCCAAGTCGATGCCTTTGCAAACACGGATACGTCGGGCCTGCTGGCCGCCGTCGGAATGAACACGTTTTTCACCGGCACGGACGCCTCCGACATAGCCGTCAGCAGTGAGATAGCAAGCTCGCCTGACCGCATAGCGACCGCGTTAGGGCCTGATATGACCGACAACGCCAACGCTCTTCGGCTTGCAGCCGTCAGGGACCTTGCAGTAACGAGCTTGAATTCACTCACGCCCGGCGAGTTCTATCGTCGGCTTGTTACCGATATAGGCCGGCAGATTGAAATAAGAAAAATACGCAGCGACAACATCGACGTTGTTGTCAATAGTCTCAAAAACCAGCAAAGCGACCTGAGCGGCGTTGACATAAACGAAGAGGCCGCACAGATGCTTGTCTTCGAGCAGATGTTTCAGGCGTCGGCCAGGTACCTGAACACGGTCCAGAGCACAATCTCAACCCTGATGGATTTATTGTAAGCATTGTTTGTTGCGGAAGGTTCTGATGAGCGGCATACTTAGCAGCGTATATGACAATATAAGCTTTGCACTACAACTGAACTCGAGGGCACTTGCCCGGCTTCAGGAGCAGGCCTCGACCGGCATGCGGATAAACCGGCCCTCGGACGACCCTTCGACTGGTTATCGTATTCTCGCCCTGAACAGTCAGGATAAACGGCTGGCCGACTACATAGACAATCTTTCAGACGTTAGCAGCACGCTGGAAATGTCCTCCTCTATCCTGCAGAGTATGACCGACGTCGTCGTTCAGGCCAAGATTGACCTCAGACAGATTACCAGCGGTGTGTACAACGAGCAGGACCGGCAGAGATGTGCCGGGGCAATCGACGATGTGCTCGAGCAGCTCGTTCAGCTTGCGAACACCGAGCACGCCGGCCAATACCTTTTCGCAGGAGCCGATACGGCCGTCGCACCATACCTCATCCAGCGGACCAACGGCGAAATCACCGCCGTAACATACCAGGGAAGCGGAGAAGACAGAAAAATCAACGTTGCGCCGGGCGTACAATCGTCTTCGTTTTACGTCGGTGAAGATTTGTTCCGCTCCGACAACCGCGCTGCGCCTGTGTTTCTCGGAAGTACCGGGGCAAAGGCCGGCACCGGCACCTCGAGCGCTACCGGGGACGTCTGGCTCACCGTAATCAACGACGGCAGCAACTATAAAATCTCCATCGACGACGGCGCTACGTACGTAACTGTCCCGGCCGGCGGCAGCGCCAACCAGGCGGTAACGGATTCACGAACCGGCAAAGTTCTTTACGTCGATACCACCGCCATAACGGCTACCGGGACCGACCTTGTGCGGGTCCCGGGGACCTACGACGTATTCAACACACTGATAACCATCCGGGATATTCTCAAAAACGAAAGGGGGCTTTCTGATAGCCAAATGGCCCAGCTCAGAACAAACACACTGCAGTCAATGGACGAGATAAACAACCTTCTCGTCCAGGACCAGGCGTCTATGGGCTCCAGAATCGGCTTTCTGAGCAACCTTAAGGATACTTTAGAGAACATAAAGTTTAACACCGAGGACGAAACCGCAGCCATCGGGCAGGCCGACATCGCCGCGGTGGCTGTGGATTTGTCCCGGCGGCAGGTGCTCTACCAGATGTCCCTGTCGGTTGCCGGAAGGCTTATGTCTATGTCGCTGCTTGACTTTATCAATTAGCCGGTTGTTATGCGGGGCGGTTTCGTCGCAGTGGCTGTCTGATATTTATACGGCTTCGGCGTCTGGTTTCGCCAAATCGCCTCTCCGGGCCGATTGCAGGGGTCGGACGGATACCGGCACGGAATTTGCACCACTTGCTGACGGTCGTTCTGTGCCCTTTTAGGCGCATAAGGTTCTTGGGAAACGTTTGGAGCAGAGCAAATGAACACACAGACAAATGAGGATTTCTACGAGAAAGGATTGCAGCTCGCTGAGGCGGGCAGCCATCAGCAGGCCCTCGAGTACATCGAGCGGCACATCAACAGTGCCCCCGGCGACGCCGAGGCGATAAACGACGCCGGGGCCATACTGCATTGTTTAGGCCGATTCGACGAGGCCATCGAGCATTTCCTCAGAGCGAGACGGCTCGACGGCGATTCCGCCGAGATTGTATGGAACCTGGCCGAGGCGTATCTTGCCGCCGGCAGGGACGAGGATGCTATTCAGCTTCTCGATGAGATGGAGCAGATGGACATACTCAACCCCGATTTGCTCAACAGAGCCGCCAATGTCTGCCTCAATAATAACAACAGTGCCGGCGCCGTCGAGATGCTGCTTCGCTCGCTGCAAATCGCACCGGACCAGAGGGTGCTGAAGCCGATGGTCGAAGTCATTCGCTCGAAAAGGCCCAAAATCGCCTTCTTCTGCGGTGCCGATGGAATGCAATTTCTCAGCGAAGTCGTTGAGTTCACCGGGCATCGCTTTCGGGTGCGCCTCTTCGAAGGTAATACCGAACAGCAGATGAGAGAGCTGATGGACTGGAGTGATATATCCTGGTTCGAATGGTGTACCAACCTCGCTGTAATCGGCTCCAGGATACCGAAGGTCTGCAGGAACATTGTCCGGCTGCACCGCTACGAGGCATACCAGTCCTGGCCGCAGCAGGTTGACTGGAACAACGTGGACGTTCTTCTTACAGTCGGTAACTCCTTTGTGGGGGACACGCTTCTCACACAGGTGCCGGGCATTGAGAATCGGACCCGTATCGTGACCATTCCGAACGGCATCGACCTTGATAAGTTCGGCTTCACCGACAAGCCGCCAGGCAAAAATATCGCCTTTCTGGCGAACCTGAGAATGGTCAAAAACCCGCCTTTTGTCCTGCAATGTATGCAGAAGCTGCACTACATCGACCCGCAGTACAAGCTGTTTTTTGCAGGTCGCTTCCAGGACTCTGCGCTCGAACAGTACCTCAGATATATGGTTCGGACTCTCGGGCTTCAGGACGTTGTTTTCTTTGACGGCTGGCAGAAAGACGTCGGCGCCTGGCTGCACGACAAGCACTATATCGTCTCGACGAGTATTATTGAGGGCCATCCTGTGGGACTGCTCGAGGCAATGGCGTGCGGGCTGAAACCCGTCGTTCATAACTTCCCCGGCGCCGAGGAGATATTGCCGCCCAGGTTTTTGTTTAACCTCTCCGAAGACTTCTGCCGGCTGATTCTCGATGAATCGTACGAACCCTGGGAATATCGGCGATTCGTCGAAGAAACTTATCCCCTGCAGAAACAGCTCGACGAAATAAACGCAATTTTCACCGGGCTTGAAGAACAGATATACGCCGGCGAATTGTCGGCGGCCGGCTGAACCGGCCTTTACGCTTGTTATGGCAGAAAAAAACGAACACAAATGCAGCCCGTTGGTCAGTGTCATTATATCGACCTTTAACAGGCCCCGGTACCTTGCCTGCGCCCTGGCGAGTGTGCTCCGGCAGGGCTATACCAATCTTCAGCCAATCGTCGTTAATGACGGCGGGTGCGACGTCGCCGACGTGGTCAATTCATTCAGCGACAAAAGGGTCGTATTCATAAACAGGAAAGAAAACCGCGGTAAGGCGGCCTCGCTGAATGAGGCACTCGAAAAGGCCGACGGCAAATACGTCGCCTATCTCGACGACGACGACCTGTTCTACCAGAACCACGTCGAAACGCTCGTCGGCGCACTGCAGGAGCACCCGGACTGCGCCGCCGCCTATAGCGACCTTTACAAGGTGTATTGCAAAACCGCCCCGGACGGCTCGCGTACCGCACTGAGCAAAGTCGTCAAAGTAAGCAGGGACTTCGACCGCTTTGTAATGCTTTATTTCAACAATGTTCTGCACGTCAGTTTCCTGCACGAAAGGGGCCTCATCGAAAAAACAGGCCCTTACAACGAAAACCTCAGCGTGCTGATTGACTGGGACATAACAAGACGACTTGTTTTCTTCTGCGATTTTTTTCATACACCCCGGATAACCGGCGAATTCTATCAGCCCGCCGATGACACCGAGAGAATATCCTTCAAACAACGACGGGACAAACAGGCATATACGAAAAACGCGCTGACAATCCGGACCACAAGGCCGCCGAAACCCTGGTCGAAAATCAAGGATTTGTCAATCATTTTGCTCGCCGAGCGGTTCGACTCCCGCGCTGGCGCCACCCTGGGACTTATCTGGCGTTATACGTTCTACCCATACAAGCTTTACCTGCCGATGCCCGGCGCGGACATCAATCGGCTCAATACCGATATGCCCAATATCGTTACCGTCGGCGTTGACCGTTCGGCCTCGCAAATCGAACGCATAGCCGCCGTACTCGGGCAGTGTCAATCGGAATACGTAAGCGTTGTGCCGGCCGGTTTCCCCGTGGGCGAGATGTGGCTGGAAGATTCGCTCTACGCACTTATCAACAATACAGTGGAAAATGAGGCCTTCGAGCTTGAGGGCTCCACGGACCGGCTCCGGGCGGTCGTTCTTAAAACCGAACATTTGCGTTACGCAATTGATACTTTTCCTGGCTTGCCTTTGCGAGAAGCTATCAAAGCGGCAAAAATAACGCTGAGGCGGATTCGTCCGGATGAAATACCCTTTCAGCTCGATACCCTGCTGAAAAAGGCACAAAATGCCGAGAAAACGGGCGACCGGCTCGGCGCCGCCGGGATATACGAGTACATTGCCGAAAACTACCACAATCAGCTCTGGATGAAATCGCTTGCCGCCGCCGCCCTTTTCAAAGCGGGTCGGGACGACAAAGCCGCCGAAATCTGCCATACCGTCAATCGGCAGCGCCCGACAGTCGATACCCTCCTGCTTGAAGCGAAGCTCAAACGCCGCCGCGGCGATTTCCACTCCGCCGTCGAGCTGCTTGAAAAGGCCGAGCTTATATTGAACCCCGGCTTTGATTGCGGCCGCTGTGAGCCAACGCTCACAAATCAGAACTCACAATGACTTAGGAAACTCCATAATGCCTGAAGAAAAACGAACAATGCTGGCCGACCGACGAGAGGAAGAAGCTGCCGAAGCTCACAACTCGACCCAGCACTACGAGGTCCTCCGGCAGCTCGGCGACTCCTGCACCTCGCTCGGCAAATTCGACGAGGCCCGGCGGTACTACGAAAAAGCTGCGTCGCTTGCCCCCGATGAGCCGGACCCGTACGTTGGACTCGGCGTTATCGCCCTGCAGGAAAACCTGCTCGATGATGCCGAGATTGCCTTCAGGGTCGCCTGCCGCCTCGACAAAAACTGCTCGAAGGCATACGCGGGCCTGGCTATGATTGCACAGCAGCGCTCGGATTACCAGCAGGCATTCGAGCTGTACCTTCGATGCCTCGAGCTCGACGGCGACAACCTCACCGCACTGCTGGGTCTTTTCCAGACGTCCTGCCAAATGGGTACATTCGAGAAAATAATCCACTATCTTCAGACGTATTTGAATATGCACCCGGGCGACAGCTCCGTGATGTTTTCCCTTGCCGCTTTATATATGAAAGACGAACGGCTGGATGACGCTCGAAAGCTGCTCGCCGACCTGCTGACGCTGGACCCGAACCACAGCGAAGCCGCTAACCTGCTCGAAGAGCTTGACCGAACGCTTTACCAAAACGAAAACAAAAGGGAGCGGGCCGGATGACTAATTCCGAGCCGACAAAACTGCTTGATGATTTGCAAAATTTGCTCCAAAAGCAAATCGACCTTGCTCGGCAGGGAAACGTTGCAACCGTCGAACAGCTAAGCGAGCAGGGTGGCGCCCTCGTAAAAAAAATCACCGCCTTACATCTGCTCGAAATGCCCCGGTTCAGGCGGCGCCGCACAGGACTCGAAAAACTCTACCGGAACCTGCACCTGTTAATAACGAGCGGAAAAGATGAAATATCAAGGCAGATGAAACAGATTCACAAAGGCAAAATGACTGTAAAGAGCTATCGGGAGAACCTCAACCGAACCGAGCTTCGGGATGCTTTTGGAACACGATTTGGTGATGATAACATTGATAGAGGAACTGGATTGTGGGACGCATAAACTCCGTCGATGTGGGACCGCCAACTGCCTTAATCTCCCTGCTCAGGCACGAGTACGGCATCTCCACGTTTGTTGAAACAGGCACCTATCTGGGCGGCACCGCTTGCTGGGCCGGCAGCGTTTTTGACCGGGTGATAACAATCGAGGCCTCCGAACATTTCTACAACAAGGTGGTTCGGAAGTATTCGAGTGTTAGTAATATCAATTTTGTATGTGGGGATAGTCGAGATAAACTTCGCGATGTTCTTAAAGGCCTTGACGGGGCCGCTCTGTTCTGGCTGGACGCACACTGGAGCGGCGGACCAACTTTTGGCAGCGGTGACGAGTGTCCGCTTCTGGAAGAAATCGGTATCATAAACAACTCGGAACATGAGCATTTTATTTTCATTGATGATGCGCGCCTGTTTGTATCCGGGCCGCCCAAACCACACTCGGTTGAGCAGTGGCCCGGTATCAAGGATGTATTTCGTGCCCTAAAAAACGGCAGACAACACAGGTACGTTCTGATTTGGGAGGATGTAATTATAGCTGTTCCGTATCGGGCCAGGGATACGGTTGACGAGTACTGCCGAAGCAAAAGGCAAAGCGCTGAGCCTGGGCAAATGCTTGTGGCCGCGAAGACACAATCCTGTCATTCGGGAAGGGATGAACGTTCTTTTATGGAACAGTTGGTTAGTGATGGTCTTTGGACCCCGGGGCAGTCCCTGCGGCTGCATCTCGGCTGCGGCGAAAAACACCTCGAAAGTTACATCAATATCGATTTTCCTCCGTCGCAACATCCGGTTCAGAAGTCATCTGTCGCCGACCTTTACGCCGACATTACAAAACTTAAATTGCCGCCCGGCTGCGTCGATGAAATACGTCTTCACCACCTCTTCGAGCACTTCGACAGACCGACGGCAATGACGCTGCTCTGTAAATGGCACAGGTGGCTCAAGACAAACGGCCTGCTCCGCATTGAAACGCCCGACATCCTTGAATCTGCACGGCTCATCTCGGATACGTCCTGTGGCTATAAACAGAAGCAAAGCGTCCTCAGACACATCTTCGGCTCGAATGAAGCCGCCTGGGCTGTCCATAAGGACGGGTGGTACGAAGAAAAATTCCGGCACATCCTCGACGCCCTGGGTTTCGCCGACATCCGTTTCGACAGCTCACAGTGGAAAATGACGCACAACATTACCGTCACCGCAAAAAAGGCCCGAAATATCGACTCTGGCCGCCTTGCTGAGACAGCCAAAAATCTGCTCCGCGATTACCTTATCGATGACTCGGATTCCGAGCAGACGCTCTGGCGGGTATGGTGTAAAAAACTTGACGAAATGCTGCGTGATGAGGCACATCCCGCCGGCCCTGCCGTTTCGATTTTTATGGCCGTTCGCAACGAACAAAAATACCTGGCCGATACCATCGAATCAATCCTCAACCAGAGCTATACCGATTTCGAGCTTGTAATTGTTGACGACGGCTCGACGGATAAGACGCTGGAAATTGCAAAGTCTTTCCAGGCCCGCGACGAAAGGATAAAGCTAATCGCATCGGACCACAAAGGGGTTGTCGAGGCGAGAAATTTGGCCATCGGCTCCACGCATCCGGATTCAAAATACCTCCTGAACCACGACGGAGATGACATATCACTGCCGGCAAAACTCGAACGGCTTGTGGATTACCTTCAGCAGAATCCCGACGTTGATATCGTCGGCTGTTTTGCGGAGTACTTCGACAACGACGGCAACAGGCGGGGTTTTCCTGCAATTGGGTCGGAGCCGGCAAAAATCCGCGAGACTTTCGGACGAGTCAACTCGATGATTCACAGCGCCTCGCTGATGCGCCGTGAGGTTGTCCGGCAAATCGGCGGCTATCGCGATGACTTCATCCCCGCTGAGGATTACGATTTCTTCGCCCAGGCGCTGCTGGCGGGATTCAAACTTGCAAACATCCCCGAAATTCTGCACAAAATCCGGCTTCACCCGGAAAGCATCGTAAGCACAAAGCCAAAGCAGCTCAAAAAAGCCGCCGGGGAAATCGGCCGGTATTACGATGAGCAGCTTTCGAAAAATCGGCGGCACCGCAGTGTGAAACCGGCGAAGTTACTGAACGAAAGCAAGAGTTCGTTAGAAATACTCCATACTGTAGAGTTTTATTACCCTCATATAGGGGGAGCCGAAAAAGTAATTCAGCAGCTTTCCGAACGACTTGTAAGCCGGGGCCATAATGTCACCGTCGCAACTACGCGGCTGCCCGACAGGACGTTCAGCGACTTAAACGGCGTGAAAATCGAACAGTTCGACGTAACCGGCTCGCGGGCAAGAGGCATCCGCGGCACCGACGTCGAACGTTACAAACATTTCCTGCTCGAAAATCCCGCAAATGTCGTCCTCAATTACGCCGCCCAGCAGTGGGCCACCGACCTTGCCTTCGAGACGCTCGATGCGACCGCCCCGGGGCGGGTAAACATCATCGCACCCTGCGGCTACAGCGCCTTAGCCGACAGCACACATCTGCAATGGCCTCAGTTCAAAGAATACTTCTCGCAGATTTTACCCGCCTGTCTGCCGAAATACGATGCGGCTGTTTACCACTCTCAATCATACCAGGATTACCAGTTCGCCCGAAACCACGGTTTTGGCAACAGCGTTGTTATACCCAACGGCGTCTGCGAGGAAGAGTTCGGCAGCGTACCCGCGGTCGATTTCCGCAGCAAGTACGCTATCACTACAAAATACATCGCTCTTTGCGTCGCCAACTTTTATCCCGGAAAGGGACACGACAGGATTATCGAGTGCGTCCGCCAAATGAACCGAGCCGACCTGACAATGGTCTTTATCGGCAGGCAGGGCGGTGAGCTGGCCGGACTGCGAAAACTCGCCGACGGGCTGAATATACAATTCTGTGTCGATATTGACCGTCAAGATACACTGGCTGCATATCACCAGGCCGACATCTTCCTGTTCGGTTCGCAAATAGAATGTTTCCCACTGGTCATCCTCGAGGCCAAGGCGTCAAGGACCGCATTTGTTTCGACCGATTGCGGCAATGTCAGCGAGCTGGCCGGCGGCGTCGTCTGCCCGGCTGAAAAAATGGCACACTACGCAAACAGGATACTCGACGGTGAACAGCTCCGAACAGCTCTCGCCGGAGACGGCCTTAAAGAATACGCTGAAAAATATACATACAGTTCCGTCGTCGATAAGTACGAACGGCTCTATTTGTCACTGTATCGAAAAAAGTTCGGCTCCGGGCAACCGATGCTTTCCTTGCCTGCCGCTCGAAAGAAAGAATCACCCGGCGAAGACAAACAAATCACCGCCCTTGTCTTCAGCAAGGACCGCGCAATGCAGCTTCAGGCCACTATAGAGTCCTTCTCTCTTCACTGCCGGGACGGTAACACGGCAGAGCTTGTCGTGCTCTACAAAACCTCGAACGATTTGCACCACGGCCAGTACGAACGCCTCAAAACAGATTTTCCAAATGTTAGCTTCGTAGAGGAGGTTGATTTCAATGAGCAGGTCGTTTCAATTGTAAGCCGGCGAAGGTACATTCTCTTCGCCGTTGACGACAATATATTTGTCAATTCTTTCCGGCTGAAAGATGTAATTAGCGCCCTTGAAAAGCAGACCGATGCCGTCGGTTTTTCGCTTCGCTTAGGCAAAAATACCGGTTTTTGCTATATGCTGAGCGCCGTTCAGCGTATGCCTGATTTCACGCCGCCGGCCCGGGGCATACTCAGGTATGACTGGACGGGAGCCGAGCACGACTTCGGCTATCCGCTCGAGGTTTCAAGCTCGGTTTATCGCCGGGGCGATGTGCTCGAACTGCTCGGGCAAAAATCCTTCACCAATCCGAATACCCTCGAAAGTATGATGAGCAGCAATAAAGAGCTTTTCAAATCGAAACCTTACCTGCTCACTTTCGAGAGCTCGGTAACGTTCTGCAACCCGGTCAACATCGTCCAGAATGTTTATCAGAACAACAGACGTGCCGCCGCCTACAGTTATACATCCGAACAATTAGCCGACAGCTTTTCAAAAGGTAAAAGAATAGACATCGCAAAATACGCCGGCTTCACGCCGAACGGCGCCCACCAGGAGGTGCAGTTATATTTCAGGCCGGCAGGGGGGGGCAGCGAGAAAGTTACCGATGAATACGGTCTCGGCGACGAGTCGGAACGCAGGCCCGAATTCTCGGTGGTAATGGCCAATTACGATAATGCACGATACATTTGCGAAGCCGTCGAATCCGTCCTCGGACAGAGTTTTACCGATTGGGAGCTTATTATCATTGATGACTGTTCCACAGATAATTCGCTTCAGATTATCGACAAATATCTTACCGACAACCGGATAAGACTGATTCGGCACGAGACGAACAAAGGTTACGTTGCCGCACTGAAAACCGGCATATCGAGCGTCCGCTCACGGCTCTTCGGGATACTCGACTCCGACGATACCCTTGCGGAAAATGCACTGGCCGTTATGTGCCGGCATCATCTGGATTCGCCGGACTGCGGGCTTATCTACTCGCAGTTTATCTGCTGCGACGAAAATCTGAAACCGCAAAATGCCGGATTCTGCCGGCGGATACCGGAAGGGCTGACAAGCATAGATGTCGATGCCGTCAGCCACTTCAAGACATTCAAACTCGACTACTATCTCACGACGGCCGGCTTCGACGAGGCAATCCTTTATGCCGAGGACAAAGACATAATCTACAAAATGGAGGAGGTCGGCAAACTCAAATTCGTCGATGAGCCGTTGTATTTCTATCGTGAGGTCACGCAGGGACAGAGCCATCTGCCCGAGAAGATGGCCATTGGCTTCAAGTCAAAGCTGAATGCGCAGATTAATGCAATAGAAAGAAGGTCACAGCTCGATTCGCCGGCCGGATACTTTTTAGAGGCGAACGAACGATTTATGCGAGGCAGGTTCGACCTTGCTGCGGTCCTTATGCGAAAATACCGTCTGTCAGCTAACTACGCCGAGCTGCCCCGCACTGTCGTCACGGCAAAAAAAACGCCGGATATAGACGTTTCCGTCGTCATCGTTACATACAATCGGACCGGCGACGTTGTCAAATGCCTTCAGTCACTTGCCGAACAGGACGACAGACGTTTCGAGATAATCCTGGTCGATAATGGCGGGACCGACTTCGATGCCGTCAAGGCACACATCGACCGGTTTGTCGGCTGTCCGGTCAACTTTCGCCTGTCCGAAGGCAGAAACATCGGCGCCTGCTGCGCAAAAGGGCGGATACTTGCCTTTCTCGATGACGATGCTGTCGTCGGCGAAGACTACATCGGCTCAATCAAGGCCGCCTTCGAAACCTATGACATCGCCGGCCTGCGCGGAAAAGCCCTGCCGAAAACAAGCCCCGGTGCAAACAATAATGCAAAACGATATGACCTGGGGCCTAATCCGTTCCCGACTTTTTGCGACCTCGAAGGCGGCTCGGCGTTTCTGCGAAAGGTTTTTCTTTCGATGGACGGTATGGACCCGCTGCTGTTTGCGCACGAGGGCCCGGATTTGACGTACAGAATCGCTGAGAAGTTCGGCGTTCTGAATAAGGTCATTTATTGGCCTTATACGGCTATCTACACAGACAACCTTACCGGCCCCGCCCAGCAGCAGAAGGAAAGAGCATATCGACTGATAGAGGTGTATTTGCAGCTCAAGCACAAGAGAAACATTTTTGTAATGCGCAAAGCCGTCGAAGATAATTACCTGCCCGGCAGCCCAGCCGCTCGCCCAGCCGGCCTGAAAAAACTCCGATTATGAGCCGGAAAACTAATGGAAAACTGTTTTCAGTCGATAATAATCCTGAGCCGCAGGTACGTATTATCTCTGCGCTTTTGTGTCTCATAATGTGCCGAAAATTTAGACGGGAAAGTGGTTGATATGTCAACAGTACGTCTGCCGGGTCTGCTTTCCGGCATCGATACGAACCAGATTATCGCCCAGCTCATGGCCGTCCAAAGCCGTACGCTCAATATCTATGTGCAGCAGCAGAAGGGCTGGCAGGAAAAAAAGGACGCCCTGGATTCCCTCGAAAGCAAGCTCGGAATCCTTAGAACTACGGTGCGGGCCCTGTCCGATGCCGATACGCTTCGTGCCTTCAACGTTTCCTCCAGTGACAGCGACATACTCACCGCAGAGGCAGGCAGCAGCGCCTTCGAGGGCAACCATACCGTCGTAATAAACCAGCTTGCCGCCGCCGACAGATGGGTACACAACGCCGGCCTTAAATATGCCGAGGATTACGTCGGTGAGGGGACTTTCATTTATTCCTACAATCACGAAGAGACCGTTATCACCACAACGGCAACGACCACTCTTCAGGACCTTGTCGGGCTGATAAACAACGACGCCGACAATCCCGGAATAACCGCCGGGCTGCTCTACTACAACGATGCCTACCATCTCGTGCTCAACGGCAACGATGCCGGCTCCGATTACAGAATTGCCGTCAACGCCGGCAGCACAATGGTTTTGCAGGCCAACTCGGCCTTTACGGTCGATTCCGACAACGCCACGCTCAGCTCTAAAATAACCGACCTCGACCAGTTCGGAGCCAATCCTCTTGGAGGCGGCGAGAAAATCGAAATAACCGGAACAGACCGCTACGGCAATGCTATAACTACCGTTAGTCTGTCGATAACCGCCAATACAAAGCTCGGCCACCTCGTCAGCGAGATTAACGACGCCTTTGACGGCAACGTAAAAGCAACGCTCGAAAACGGCAAGATAGTCGTTACAGACGGTTTTGCCGGCGCAAGCGAGCTTTCAGTCACGCTGACCTACAACGCCCACGGCTCAGCGGCGACACTCACACTTCCCACGATGGCTGTGTCAACCGAAGGCGGCGGCACCTCGGCGACACTTACCGGCTTCGCACAGTCCGATTTTACCGGGACGCAGGCCGCCCAGGACTCGAAAATCAAGGTCGATGGTTTTCCGCCGGCGTCGGCGGTTTCCGAAGTTCAGCAGATAGAACATACACCGGCGGTAACCAGCGGCACCTTCACACTCAACTATGGCGGATACACTACGGATTCAATCAGCTACGCCGCAACCACGGATGCAATTCAGACCGCCCTTGAAGCGCTGCCCAGCGTAAACGCCAGTGACATAACCGTAGGCGGCGACGCACTTAACGCAGCCGGTACGCTGACCTTTACCTTCGCCGATACGCTCGGCAACGTCAGCAATATCCTCATTGATTCCTCGAATCTTAGCAGTACCCTGACGGTGGCCGAGCAGACAGAAGGTGTTGATGCCTGGATACGGAGAAGCTCAAACACTATCGACGACGCCATCGACGGCCTGACTCTCCACCTGCACGATACGACCGATGCCGGCGGTGAGCAAATCACCCTCACACGGGACATCGAATCCGTAAAGCAAAAGCTCAGCTCGATGGTCGAGGCATACAATGCCGCAATTGGCTACATAAAGGAAAAGACCAGCTACAACGATGTACTGAAGACCTCTGGCGTTTTGATGGGTGATTATGTTGTTTCGACAATCAAAAGTCAGTTGCTAAATCCGCTCATTGCCCGGACCAGCGGTTTTGTGGAAGATGTTGACACCCACCTTACCCCCGGCCAGATAGGTCTTGAGCTTGACCGCGACGGGCTTCTCTCGCTCGATACGAACGCCTTCGACGAGGCGATAGCCGAGGATTATATGGGCGTCCTTGCCGTTATCGGCGCCGATAAGACGGGCAGCTCCGACAGCAACACCGTCCGCTTCTACGGTGCCAGCAGTAAATACACCACCGCAGGTGAGTATAACGTCCGGGTTACCGTCACCGGCGGCGTTATCACCGCCGCACAGATAAAGCTGGCCGCCGACTCGACGTACAGAGACGCCGCATACAGCGGCAATATCGTCACCGGCAACAGTACATTCGATGGCAACGGCGACCCCGTGTATGCCGAAAACGGCCTCCAGCTAAGCGTGAACCTGGGTTCTGACGGGACCTTCACCGCAACGGTGCGCGTCAAGCAGGGCTTCACGGGCGCCGTCGAAGATGCCCTCGACAGAATGCTGAAGGCCGCGACCGGCTCGATGGATATCGACCAGGACCAGATTGACGATGTTATGGACGATATCGAGGATAAAATCGACAGCGAAAAAGCGCGTCTGGACCGCGAGCAAACCCGCCTGGTCGCCCGTTTTGCACGCCTCGAAGCAACACTGGCGCTGCTGCAAAATCAGATGGCCGCACTCGGCTTCATCTCGGCTTAGTGGACGCCGCCTCACACGTTTCAGCCGATTTTGACCCGTCGTAAATCATCTCGATTGCATCATCTTCTCCGCTTGCGCAGACGATGCAGCATTGCAAGAACCTCCGCCACCGCCACGTACAAGCCCTGCGGTATGGGCTGACCCACTTCGACCGTCGAGTATATTGTCCTTGCCAGCTCCGGACGCCTCACTATCGCAACCCCGTAAGACCGCGCAATCTCCATTATCTTCTCCGCCATATAGTCTGCTCCCTTGGCCACCATCTTCGGCGCCTCCATTGTTTTGGCATCGTATCGCAGCGCCACCGCAATGTGCGTCGGGTTCACAAGTACGATGTTCGCCTTGGGCACCTCGTGAAGCATCCGTTTCATTGCCATCTGAAGCTGAATCCTGCGTATCCGGCCCTTGACCTCCGGCGAACCGTCGGTATCACGCCGTTCCTGCTTGACCTCCTGACGCGTCATCTTCAAATCCTCGATGTACTTCCACTTCTGATAAATCGTGTCCCCGATTGCGACCACTAAAAGTGCGATACAGACGCGGATGCAAAGCCCGAACGTTATCTTCGCAATGACCGAAAGTATCTGCATCGACCACGCCCAGCGAAGACTCATCATTGCATCCTTTTTGTCACTGAGATAAATCCATACTATCAGCGACACAAACACCAGCTTCAAAGCAGATACGAGCAGCTTCACTAACGTCTTGGTGTTTATCAGGTTCTGCATTCCCGTTATCGGGTTTATCGCATCGAGCTTCGGCTTGACGGCATCGGGCGCGAAATTCACTCCGCTTATGACAAGTCCGGCGCCTATTGCCCCTGCGGTAAGCACCGCGAGAATCGGGAAAATCATCACTATCGAGTCTACTATCTTCGTATTTACAAATTTTATAAATGTCCTTTCGTCCACAAAAACCCCTGTTGCGCACGACATCCCTTCCTTCATCAAATTAGCAAGCCAATCCATTAAACCCGGCGCGAGTATTGTTACCATTCCGACAAGCACAAACAGCTCCACCACCGAAAAAAGCTCCTGGCTCTGGGGCGTCTGACCGCGTTTTCTGGCCTTTTCCAGCCGCTTCGGAGTCGGTTGTTCGGTCTTTTCTGCTGCCGGCTGCTCGGCCATCGTCTGCTCCTGAAAATGCCTCCCCCACCTTTAGCTACAAATCCCCTGCTCCTTGAATCTATATAGGGATTAGTTTGCTCATTAAGTTTGCAAATTCGCTTACGAAACCCTGGATAAACGGTATAAACATTGCCACCATCCACAGCCCGAGACCTACCCTCAGCGGAAAACTGATGAAGAATATGTTCATCTCCGGCACTATCCTGGCCAAAATCGCAAGCGCCACTAACAGCAGTATGAACGCCGCTAAAATCGGTGCCGCTAACCGAAGAGAGGCCGTCAGCATTGCCGAAGTTGCAGAAAC
>CAZPDW010000014.1:0-22713 GCA_964585535.1 uncultured Pirellulales bacterium | reverse complement strand
GCGTTTTTGATTTCGTCGAGAGTTACGTCGAGTGTTTCGACGGCGATTTTGTTTAGCTCGGGTTCGGCCCCGGCGAAGTGGAAGACGCGGTGAGTGTGGGAGACAGCCCGGCCGGGAGCCAGTTCGAGTGCCGGCGAGGAGCTTTCAATTTCGTAAAATGGGCCCATAATGTCGCCTGCTTCGTTCGGGCCGTCGTTGTAGGAGTTGATGACGTCGCCGGCGAAGGGCTTGTCCTGGATTTGCCACATCGAGTTGACGTAGTCGGTTATGCCTTTTGGTTTTGAGTACTGGATGATTGTAAGGACGTTGTTTTTGGCGTCGTAGCTTCCGAAGACCGGCTTTGCCCGCAGCGGCGACAGGCCGATTTTGCTTCGGTATTTCCCGTCGGCCTTGAAGAAGAGCCGGTCGTCTTTTACTACGAGCCGTTCCGGCGGTACTTTGCCGAAATAGCTGTCGTTGACCTTGGCGCCGAGTTCGGATTCCGGGCCCGGCTCGAAGCCGATGACAACGGTCGTTTCGGGCGACGGGTTGAACATACTGAGTATCCAGATGGACAGCAGGCCCGTTTTTTTGGTCCATTTTTTTCGGCCGGTGTTTGTAATTTTACTGAGCGTTTCGTATGCGACGGCATCGACGGAATCGGGCAGGTTGATTTTGAGCTTTTTGGCGGCGGAGTTTCTGCTGAGCAGCCGGACGGTTCTGTCGATTTTGATATCGAATTTTGTTTCGGAATAATTTTGCAGTGTACAGGTCTTGGTGAATACGGCTTTGTCGGCGGTTTTCGATACAAGCTCGAAGGGTTCAGTGTCGATGACGGGCGGGACCTGCCAGTGGTCGAAGTCGAAGGCCGCACCCGGGGCGAAGTAGAGTGCGAACTGGCCGCCCTCGGGGCCCATCCAGAAACGTTCTTCGCCGCCGAAGGCGTTCATGTGTTTTTGGGTTTTGCCGGAGGCGATGAGCTTTTTATTTATCCAGCCGAAGCTGATGCCGTCGAGCCCCTGGGCGGTGCTTGTCATAACCCGGCCCTGGTAGGCGGGCGCCAGGGCGATTTGTGCGCTGCCGGCTTTGTCGGAGAGGACGACGACGGCGGTGTGCTTTTTGAGAAAGTTGAGGTCTTCACCAAATTTTGCAGCGCCGTTGTTCATCTGCGTACATCCCGTAAGTAAAAGACAGGTCAGAAGTGTAAATCTCTTAAGTAAAACAGCCATTTTTTTTCACCTTACATATTTTTTTGTATCAGGTTCACCGGGTTGAGAATTTGAATACGGTTGTCTGGTCGTATTTCCGGCCCGGCTGCAATTCGGTTGAGGGGAAATTGGGTTTGTTCGGCGAGTCGGGGTAGTGCTGCGTTTCGAGGCAGAAAGCGGCGTGTTTATCATAGACGGCTCCTTTGCCTTCGAGTGAGCCGTTGAGAAAGTTTGCGGTATAGAGCTGGATGCCGGGCTGAGTGGTGAGAACTTCCATAACCCGGCCGGTTTTGGGTTCATAAACGGCTGCGGCGAGAGTGAGCGAGCCGTCGCGGTTGTTTATGCAGTAGTTGTGGTCGTAGCCGCCTTTTAGCCGGCCGATGCGCGAGCCGATTGACTTTGGTTTTGTGAAGTCCATCGGCGTATCCCCAACGGGTTTTATCTCACCGGTCGGAATAAGCCCATCGTCAACCGGGGTAAAATTATCGGCGTTGAGTGTGAGGACATGGCCGAGGACGTCGCCGGAGCCGACACCCGCGAGATTGAAGTAGCTGTGGTTTGTGAGATTGAGGACGGTGGTTTTGTCGGTAACGGCCCGGTAATTGATTTTGAGCTCGTTTTCCTTTGTCAGCGTGTAGGTGACGGTAACGTTCAGGTTGCCGGGGTAGCCCTCTTCGCCGTCCTTGCTTAAATACGTCAGCCGCAGTGCGGGCCCGCCGCCGGTTTCTATAACCTCATCGTTCCAGACGACTTTGTCAAAGCCCCTGATGCCGCCGTGCAGGTGGTTCGGGCCGTTGTTTTTCGCGAGCGTGTATTCGGTTCCGTTGAGTGTGAACTTTGCGTTCGCGATGCGGTTGGCATAGCGGCCGACGATTGCGCCGAAAAATGGATTTCGTTCGAGATAGTCCCTGAGATTATCGAAGCCGAGGACGACGTCGGCGAGTTTTCCGTTTCGGTCCGGTACGTAGAGTGATTTTACGATGCCGCCGTAGGTTAAAATTTCGGCCTTCAGGCCGATTGAGTTAGTAAGGACATATTGATAGACATCTTGGCCGTCATTTGTTTTTCCGAAGGGCAGTTTTTCGATGGCCATTTTTTTGTCTCCGTTTGCAGACGCCGGATTGCAGTACGACAGCAGGATAACCGCGAGCGAGATAAAAGCAAGTTTCATCGTCTTTGTTCCCTTTGCTCCGACTTCGGTGAATGGCCGAAGATGTCGGCGAGAAGTTTTTTAATTTTATTTTCGGTATCGAGCTGAGCGCGGTCGATGATGCTCTGCAGCTCACCGGCGTCGAGCCACAGGCCATCGCCTTTTCTGCATCGGTCTATTAGCAGGACGGGTTTTTCTGAGCCGACAATCACCTTTTGCATTTTTTTGTCGCAGATGGGGCATTTTCTAAGGTTTTCTTTGCAGGTCGGGTCGGGGTGGAAGGAACCGATGAGCTGTTTTGATTTCTGCGGGTCGTCGAGGAGCTGTTCAAGCTCACCGGCATCGAGCCAGATGCCGCCACAGGCGGTGCAGTAGTCAATTTCGACCTCGGCTAATTCGAGGGTAATCATCGCATTTTTGCAGACGGGACAATCCATAATTTTTCGCTGCGTATTGTAGCACGGGCAGGATGCCCGTGGTACGAATAAATGTTCTTGACGGTGGTTTTTTGAGCGGGTAGCGTATCGGGATGGAAATTGAAGGGTTCAGGATATGATAGTTGACTGCCATACTCACATAAGCTTCGATGCGGGCAAGTTTGACGAATCGGCGCATACAGAGGCGGCTGAGCCGGTTGATGCCTGTGTAGTGCTGGCGCCGGCTGAGGGCAACAGCGGGGATGTGAACAGGCGACTGGGCGAGTACGTGGACAGGCACGCCGATAAGATGGCCGGCTTCGGCTTAGTGGACCCGACACAGGATGCGGTGGGGCAGAAAAATATCGCCGCATTGAGGGAAAAGTACGGTCTCAGGGGGATAGTTGTGTACTGCTCGCGGTGTGGGTTTCATCCCGCCCACAGCAGGGCGATGCGTCTGTACGAGTCTGCCCAGGAGCTTTCTCTGCCGGTATTCTTTCATAATATAGCGACTGGGCCTGACGCTGTTCTGGAGTATTCGAGGCCTGAACTTCTGGACGAGATTGCGAGGAAATTCGGGGGGTTGAAAATTGTGGTCGGGAATATGGGGATGCCCTTTTACAAGCAGACGCTCTGGCTTGTGAGTAAGCATAAGAATGTCTATGCGGATTTGACGATAAGGCCCGGGAAGGTCTGGGAGATTTACAACGTGGTGGTCGGAGCGCACGAGGAAGGTGTAATGGACAAGCTCCTGTTCGGCAGCGGTTTCCCGGCGGCGAGCGCCGGCGAGTGCATCGAGGCGCTTCTGGGGTTTAATAAGCTGTTGGGCGAGGCGAACTTGCCCACGGTCCCCCGCGGCGCCATTCGCAACGTTATCGAGCGCGATACACTGAAGCTGCTGGCGGCGGAGTAAGCGCAGAATGACAGAGCTTTTGGAAGAGCAGAGAGAAAGCTGGGGCACTCGCGGGGCATTCGTGTTGGCGGCGGTCGGCTCGGCGGTGGGCTTAGGCAACCTGTGGGGCTTTCCTTACAAGCTTTACAGCTTCGGGGGCGGGGCGTTTTTGATTCCTTATATCATCGCGTTGTTCGTGGTGGGAATTCCGGTGATGATTCTGGAGTTCAGCATCGGCCATTACACTCAGCGGGCGGCGCCGAACGCCTTCAGGCACGCGCACAAACGCTTTGAGTTGGTGGGCTGGTGGAGCGTTATTTTAGCGTTCGTTATTATCACCTACTATCCGGTGATATTGGCGTATTGCTTCAGCTTTTTGTGGTACAGCATCGAGGGGATATTCAACGGCGGTGAGCTGCCCTGGTCGGGCAGGGGTATGGAGGGCGTCGTCAACGCCAAGCATTTCTTTTTTGATACGTACCTTGGGTTCAGGCAGGGCACGGCTCTCGGCGCGATAAGGCTGAACCTGGTTGTGCCCCTGGTAATTACGTGGGTGGCGATGTATTTGTGCATATTCAGGGGCGTGAAGCTCGTAGGCAAAATAGTATGGCTGACGGTGCCGCTTCCCTGGCTGATGCTGCTGATACTGACCGTGCGGGGGATGACGCTTCAGGGCAGTATGCAGGGGCTTGCGTATTATCTCGACCCGGAGTGGTCGCAGCTTGCCAGTCCGGTCACGTGGCGATATGCGTTTGGGCAGGTGTTTTTTTCACTGAGCCTGGCTTACGGGATAATGATTACATACGCGAGTTTTCTTCACCGCAAGAGCGATTTGAACAACAACGCGGTGATAATAAGCATAGCGGACTTCGGGACGAGTTTCGTTGCAGGCCTGGCGGTTTTTGCGACGCTCGGGGCGATGGCATTTGTGACGCAGCAGGCGGGCAATCCCGTAACCGTTGATAAGGTCGTCGAAACCGGGCCTTCGCTTGCATTCGTGGCGTTTCCCTATGCACTGGCGCAGCTTCCTTATTCGGCGTGGTTCAGTTTTGTGTTCTTTTTTGCGCTTGTGACTTTGGGGATAGATTCGGCGTTTTCGATAACCGAGGCGATTTTGGCGAGTATCGTTGACAAAACGGGATGGCGCCGGGTTATCGTGCTGCCCGTGATAACTGTGGTGGGGCTGGCGCTCGGATTGATTTACATTACGCAGGGCGGGTTCAACTGGCTGGGGACAATCGACGGATTCGTCAACGGAACGTGGGGCATATCGTTTATGGGGCTGCTCGAGTGCGTCGTTCTTGGCTGGCTCTGGGGTATCGGCACGCTTCGCCGTCACGCGAACAGCCGAAGCGACTGGGCGCTGGGCAGGTGGTGGGAATACCTGATTCGCGTGGTGGTTCCGGTGGTCCTGGGAACACTGTTTTTCTGGCAGTTTTTTGACGACATCAACAGCGAGGGCGGCTTTTTAAGGACGCCGGGCGGCCAATGGATACTGCCGAACTGTGTCGGTCTTGCGGTAGTGGCTGCGGCGCCGGTTCTTGCGATAGTGTTCAGCATGGTCAAGGGTCGTGCGGAAATCGAAGGGGTGCGGCCCAGAGAGGGTGTTTCGGTAATAAAGGGTACGCTGGGTGGTATGACCGCGCTTGCGGCGGCGGTGCTTTGCATCGCCGGTTTAGTAATTGTTTTGAACGTGGCATCCCGGCCCGGGCATGTAGTTGTGTGGGCGCTGTCATCGGGTGGAATAGCGGCGATAGTTCTGAGCAGTTATATTCTGGACAGGTACAGCGGTTCGGGCGTCAGGCCGTCGTGGTTTGCCAGATGGGCCGGGATAGCAGGGGTGATGAATGTGAGTATGTGTATGGCGATAACGCTGAATGGGCTGACCGGCGATGTCCACGCCGGGCAGGCGCAGCCGCACATTCACACCGAGCTGACCGGCACTTCTTACATAATCCTTGGCGTGGTGACGTTGATAATAATAGGCGGCCTTGGGTGGTGTCTATACAGGGCGTTGTTGGCTGCGAGCGCCGCCGGTGACGTTCAGCTTCCCGACGAGGTAGGCGACGAGGGCCGGGTGGTGTAACTTTGGTCCGTCCGGATTTTTGCCGGGCCTGTATCTTCCTCAGGTGAAAAAAAGCGGGGCTATTTTGGCTTGAATCCCCTGACGCGGTTTTTGGTGTATTTTTCACAGGCCTTTTCGAGGTCGATGTCGGCTATATTTGCAAGGGTACAGAGCCAGGCGAAAACATCGGCGAATTCTTCCTTTTTGTTCTCGGTATCGTCTTTTGCCAGGGCGGTGGCAAGCTCGCCGACTTCCTCGATGAACCACATAAAGGTTGCGGGGATTCCCCTTTGTCGGTCACGTTTTTCGTACTTTCGAGAGATTAACCGCTGGAATTCGGCAATTTTCATTTTGTCGTAAAGATGCGCATAACAAAAGGTTTGCAGGGGCCGTCCCGTTCAGTATGCGTATTCAGGCATATACTGCACGAACGGCCCCTGCGAGTAGTGTTTTTCCGGTTACATTTTCCCCTGCCGGGCCGGCGGTCAGCTCATCAGAGCCGAGAGCTTTGTCTTCTTATAGACATTTCTTGCCTGAGCGAGGCCCTGGGCGTATGCCTTCTCGGCCTTGCCGCTGAATTTTTCTCTCTTTGCGTGCTCGGCGAGATTAAGCTGACTTACCATAGGGCCGTCCACTGCTTCGATGATATCGAGCATAGTGATTTTGTTTGTGGTTCGAGCGAGCTGGAAGCCGCCACGCGGGCCTCTCTTACTTCTCAGGATGTTTGCCCTGACAAGCTGCTGGAGGATTTTAAGCAGGTATTCCAGGGGTATCTTGTACGCTTTGGATATACTCTGAGAGAGAATAATCCCGTCCTTTTGGTGCTTCGCAATGTAGCCGGCGGCAAGAATTGCGTAGCCCGTTGACCTACTAATTTTCATTTTAGTCTCCTTGAAAAAAACGTTACTAAGTATAGTTTCAACATCGTGCACACACGCACGACTAACGTTTCTAATGAACCGGGTATGGACATCAGAGTGTGCCGAGGATAAAGAAACCTCGAAATATTTGATTACATTGTGCAGTGCAAAAAATAAAAGGCAAGCATTTTTCCTTGAAAAATATATAGAATTTAGAAATTTTGCAAAATAGTTTTGGAATTAAGGGAATCCGTTCAGAAACAGCGAAAAAAACCAAAAAAAATTTTGCCGGGCAGAGAAAATTCTGGTATTCTGTCGCATCGGCAGTATTGCAGAACTTTGCTAATTAAGGTTTACAGGGGATGTATATGGCGCCTATCAAACCAAAAGTAAACGTTGAATATTCAGGGGCTGCAACGATAGTTACATTCGCCGATGAAAAAATACTCGAGGAGCGGGATATCCAGGAGCTCCAGGAGGCGTTGATGAGCGTGGTCGGGCACAGCGAGAAGGTGAATTTGGTGCTGGATTTCCAGAAGGTGCAGTTTTTGTCATCGGCGGCATTAGGGCTTCTAATCAGAGTCAGTAAAAAGGTTTACGAACAAGACGGCCAACTGCGACTGTGTAATATAAGCCCCCGGATATACGAGGTGTTCAAGATAACTCGCCTTACGAAGATATTCGAGATATACGCGGACGTTCCAGGTGCGATGGCGAGCTTGCCGGCTGAGGGGCGAGGTACGAATGAGCAATAAGGCAAGCTGGCCCTGGCGCATTTTGGCGATTTGGGCAAAACAGCAATGTCGTGCGGTCTTGCAGGGAAGTTTTGGAGTTGCCGGGCTTGCGGAGAATTAAATGGTAGCGAAGATACCTGTCAGCCGGTCAATAGTGGTGCCGAGCACGCCGTCGGCAATAGTCGGCGTTTGCGGTCAGGTTATAGCGAGTTTAGAGGCGAACCACTTCGGCGAAGACGACGTCTTTGCGGTACATCTTGCACTCGAGGAGGCGTTTATAAATGCGGTCAGGCACGGCAACAAGGGCGAGCCGGGCAGGGCGGTCAAGATAGACTACTCGGTGGGGCCCGACCAGATAGAGGTATCTATGACCGACGAGGGAGACGGTTTCGACCCGGATGTTATCCCCGACCCTCGATACGGCGATAATCTTTTCAAGCCGGCGGGGCGCGGCTTGCTTCTGATTCGGTCGTATATGAATGTGGTCGAATACAACAAGCAGGGCAACAGCATACGGATGGTGAGATTGAAGGAGCAGCGCAAGTCGTCAAAAACTACAGCCAAACTTGGAACCTGACCGATACAACCTTATGTCGATGCGTTCAGGGATATGGCTGGCAGGTAAAACGATGTTTGGCAGAGGGTTATGGATTCTTAGCTCCGTCTTTTTGTTGGCCGGCTGCGTATATGACGCCGAGCCGATGCCGGTTGTGGTGTACGATTACGGGGTATCGAGGCCGGCTGCGAGGGGGCCTTTGCATCCCGCAGGCAGTTCCGCCGGCTCAGTCGAGCCCGGCGCGGCAACTCCACTGAACTGGTATCCGGTCGTGGGTGCCGAAAGAAAATGGAGCGCAATCATTATCCATCACTCGGGTACGGAAACCGGCAACACAGCGATATTTGACAAGTGGCACCGCGAGGGAAAGCACTGGGAGGGTGTGGGGTACGATTTCGTGATAGGAAACGGCACCGACAGCGGGGACGGCCAAGTCGAGGTAACCTTCCGCTGGCGAGAGCAGATTCAGGGCGCCCACTGCGGCGGCACGCCGGGCAACTGGGCGAACGAGCAGGGAATAGGTATTTGTCTTGTGGGGAACTTCGACAAGAGCTTACCGACGCGGCGTCAGATGCAGTCGCTCGTTCGGCTTATTCGTTTTTTGCAGCAGCGGTACAGGATTCCGGTGAGCCGAATATTCGGGCACAAGACCACACCAGGTGCGCACGTGACGGATTGCCCGGGGAAAAATTTTTCGATGTGGCTGCTGAAGTCTCGGCTTTAGCGTCCGGTGTGTGTGCATTAGAGAGCCGCGTTTGGGGGGGGCGGCAGACGTCCTATAAGAACAATTCTTTATATGGGAGACGCCTATTCTGCGCCGGAATCGGCCTTACCGGCCTGTGAGCAGAAGTTGGGCCGGTTTAATACCGAAGTTGTTGTTCGTAAGAGGTATTTGCCTCAAGGCGTAAGGAGAACAAATGGATACTTACGAGTCGCTTTTTTCAGCGGGCGGGGTTTTGAACGAACAGATATCACGGCAGCTATTCCACATTCTGCCGGAGGAGAACGTGATTATTGTAATGATGGACAGGGATGGGAACTGCCGGCCGAGTGACTCGGAGCGCTTTTCACGGCTTGGGCTGAGCGACTCGTTTTTGAAGGAGCTGTGTGCGAAGATTGACGACGGGCAGGAGCCGGTAGTCACGCAGACCAGGGATGTGAGCATTGTGGCCTCGCAATTGTCGGCAGAGCAGAACGAGTGCGGATATGTAATCATCCTGCTGCCTCAGTATAACCCCGAATCGACGCTGGCGAATATGGATTTGATTGAAATTATACTGAGCCAGATGAACTTGATAGCCAAGCTGATAGAGAAAAACAATCAGCTTCACGAACGGCAGATGAAGCAGTTGAGCGCGTATTCCGGCAGCGGCGCATCGTCGAACTAAGAGGCCCCTCCGGTTTTATTGAACTTTGCATATTAAGACGTGCTGCAGCCCTAACCGCGCAAAAATCATCTTTAATCGAACCGGAGAAATTCACAGATACCACCCGCCGTTTTCGGGCCTATACCCCTGACCTTTTGCAGGTCGGCGCAATCCTCGAAGGCCCCGGCTGTTTCCTCATCCGCAGAGAAGCTCTGCCGATACGCCACAATCGCCGCCGCCTTGCTCGGCCCTATACCGGGCAGCCGGGCCATGCACACTGCAGGCGCGGTATTCGGATTTATTGTGCCCTGCAATACCACTTCGGGGCCGTTGGCGGGTCTTCCAAGCCGGGGCATAGCGAACCAGACACTCAGCAAAGCAGACACACCTGCGGCGACGACAAATGCAAAGAGTTGAACCGGCCTCTGCTCAGAGCCCTGCCGTGCCGAGAAACTGCCGGCCCCGCCGACGTCGGTCTGTTGGGGAGTTTTCATCAACGGTTCAGCCACTTCCCTGCCGCTGCCAAACTACCTACCTGCTGTAGATAGTATGACGCAGCTTCCTGAGCATATCGTACGACTTCTTCGGTTCAAACTTCGCCGTCAAAAGCCCGCTGTTTGCTATAACGCTTGCCCCGGTGTCACTTAGATTCGAGTACACCACGGAATCCACGAACGGCTTGCTCAGCGCTATGCGATAGAACTGCTCGAGCCACTGCCCCTGACGAAGCTCGTCCCAGTTTTTGTGCCAGATACCTGCGAGCTGCGGCGAATTAGGCCCCGAGCCGTTCCTGCTGGGAACCTCTACCTCCGTTACATACAGCGACTTTGCTATCGGGGCAAGATAGTCCAGAATCGCCGATATCTGCATCATATCACGAACGTGCATCCCGGCCCGGTCGGCCCCGAATCGCATTTGAAGACCGAACGCATCGAAATTTATCCCGCTCTGAACAACCATATCCATATAAACCAGCGGCGGAATCGTATCCGCGGTAGTGGCATAATACTCTCCCCACGGATTTGTAACCTCGATTATCTTGACCGCGCGCTCCGTTGCCGCCTTGACGCCCATCGTCGCCGCACGAGTAATCTCCAGAATCTGCTCGAAGCCAAACCCGAAACGATTGAAGGCGTTTAACCCGCTTATTACACACCACGTCCGGATAATCGGCGCGTAGCGAGCCGCCGCCGTTGCAACAAAGGTATATGCACTCTCGCGAATTTTCTCAAAGCTCCCCCCGCTCTCCAAAAGCCATTTGGGAAGGAAATCCTCGCTGAAGCGCAGCAGAGGACCCGCGCCAAGAGCGACCTTGCGCTTGCCTAAAACGTTCACGCAGGCATCCACGCTCGAAAAATCGTAGATGCCCTTTTCCGGCTCTATCCGCCCCCACTCCATCGGTATCATCGCAAAGCTGAACAGCTTCAAAAAATGCTCCACGTATTTCGCATTCGTTATCTGCTCCGGATTTACCCGGCAGCCCAGGCAAATACGCCCGAAACCGTGGTTCCTGCCCCGGGCGCCAAATCCGCTGGCGGCCGAATGAGCCGCGATGCGCTCGGAAAATATCATCGCCTTTTTCAGCGACTCGTCCGCCAGCCGCGATGCACGCGCCGCATCCGAAATGTTCTGAACCGCCTTAATGAACAGTTTCTGGGCATCATCCGAGAGTGGCCTAAGTTCATCCACCCCGTCAAAAAACGACCAGTCCTCGCGCTTCTGAACTATCTGCATCAGCTTCGCACGTGCAATCTCTAAATTGAGATTATACGGCTGGGTCCGTTCCGGCAGGCACGTCGTCGGCAAAAGCACCTTCCCGAAACCATCAACGGGCCACAGAAGCGCAAGGCCCGCCGTCTCAAGATTCGGCTTGCCAAACTTTATCAGTCCGCCCTTGGACTCTATCGTCGCCCGCCGAACCGCCATCCCGTCCGTCCCGAACACATACGCCCCGTGCAGGGCGAAATCGCCGAAAACCTTACCGTCCTTAAATACCTGAAATCTCATGGCCTTGCCTTCCCAGGGGGACCGCCTCTTCACCAAACAGCATAACAAAACTGCGTAAACTTTTCACAATGGAACCCCGATTATATCACCCCGGCGTGCAAAGGCAAAAACAAACTTACCTCGGCATTAACGAGAGGAAGCAAAATTGGCGATATATGGTATGTATCTGTATAATACAAAGCGGCTGCGCAATGAAAACCCGTGAGACACAAGTATTAGCCGGCATTAGACTCGCTACGCTGGCTGTCGTTCTGCTCGCCCCCTTGGGGGCACAAGCCGACCGTTCCCTTGCAATCTACTGGGAAAACGACGGCACCTTTCTAAAACCCAATGGCCCTACCGACCGCCACTACACCAACGGTACGAAAATCGTCTATACCCATCAGCCCGGCTACCAATGGCTGAAGGACCTGGGCCGATGGAACAACTTCGCCCGGCCCGGCGAAAAAACCAGAACAGCCCTTGGATATTTTCTCGCCCAGAACATCTACACACCGGACGAAGTCGCAACTGCGGACACGAGAAACCCTTACGACCGCATCTTCGCCGGCTGGCTGTACACCGGAATCTTTGCCCAGCGCGCCGGCGATGACCGGCTCGAACACTTCGAGCTGAACCTCGGCATGATAGGACCTTCCACCCGCGCCGGCGACACCCAGAACCTCGTACACGACCTCGTCCACACCGAAAGGGCAAAGGGCTGGAACAACCAGCTTGGCGATGAGTTTGCCGTCGATTTCAGTTGGCAGAAAAAGCAGCTTCTCGGAGCCGACTCTTTCAGGCCCACCAGCAACCTTGATTTCATTCTCGAATACGGTTTTACCGCCGGCTCACTCCACCGCCACGCCAATATAGGCCTGCTCGCGCGAGTCGGCCTCAACCTGCCCGCCGATTTCGGTCCGGGGCGGCTGGAAATGCCGGCAACCTTCACCCCGCCGGCACGTGACGGCTCTTCGGCATATCTATTCGCCAGGGCGGGCACAAAGCTCGTACAATATAATCGCTTCCTGACCGGCCTGAACACCGAAGTCGTTGTGGGCCAGTTCCAGCTCGGCGTCGCTTACCGTTATAAGTCGTTTGAACTGAGCTATTCGCAGACCTTTTTCACTCGCGAATTCAAACACCAGGAACACACCGACTCCTTCGCCGCCCTCAACCTCATCTGCCGTTTCTGACCACAGCCGGAGCCGGTAAGCCGATTGGTTAGCCACAAACGAACACGAATAAAATTGGTAAGCCGATTTGCTATTTTCAATTTACTATTGACTATTGCCGAAGCGGCTTTCGTCGAGTAGCAAATGGTAGATGCGTTACTTTGCGGCTCAAATCCCTTCCAGCCACTTCCTTGCCAACAGCGTAAAATCCAGCATATCCACCACCCCGTCGCCGCCCAGGCGGCACGGTAAATGTGCTTGACCCGGATTGGCCGGACGGGTAATATCGCCGGCGAGGATGTGCAAAATACCATTGTCAGCAATAGTTATCCTCGGTGCGGCGGTTTTGCTTATGGCGACGCTCGGGGGCGGAGCTTGGTGCCGGGCTGAGGGCGTTTCCGGCCCCTGGCCACAATGGCGCGGGCCGAACGGCTCAGGGGTATCGACCGAGTCTAATCTGCCTCAAAGCTGGAGCAGCGACGGCAAAAACATACGCTGGAAGGTCCGGATTCCGGGCGAAGGCGCTTCATCGCCTGTCGTCAGCGGCGGAAGGATTTTCCTGACAACGGCATACGACAGTACCGAGGCGACACTCATCGCCGCAGCAGCCGCAACAGCCGCGGCGCTGCTGACAATTGCTTACGTCGCCGCCGCCGCCCTTGAGGTCGTCAGCCGTCGTAGAAAACGAATCCAACAATCCACAACCGTTACAAAACCCACGTTAGCCGGCAACATTAACACAGCCGTTACCGTCCTGACGTCATTTGCCTTTGTCTCGCTCGGCCTGCTCATCGTATTGGCCCCACACTATTACGATATGACCGTAGGCCGGCTTCTGGCGTCGAGCATAGGCAACGAGGACATCAACCACCTGTTCTATCCGGCTGAAGGTGTCGAGGCGGCAAACTGGCTGAACGCCGGGGGCGTCACGCTGCTGGGCTTAGCCGTCGCGCTCGGCTGGCTGCGGCCGCATTCAATCTGGCGTATTTTCGGAGCCGTTGCCGTCGGGCTGTTCGGCATTGTCTTTCTTAAATTCACGCCCGCCGATCTATGGAATTACCCGGTAGACCCAAAGACCAAAATTATATTTACACTGCCCGCGCTTGCCGTGGTGTTCTGGCACCTGCTCAATTATCCCCGTGTCCGGTTCTGCCGGCCGGCCGAAGCTCCCGGCGGGATGGGCAGTGCCGCTGCGAGCCGGACGACGCAATTCTTCAAAACGCTGAACACAATCCGGATTAGCATAACAGACAAAGATATATGGCATTGGCGGCATAAAATGTCATTGCCCATCATAGCTGTTTTGCTCGCCCTGTCCGTACTCATCTTCGTTCAGCCCAATTACCTGCAGCCGGCAACGGGACTTCAGCGAGCGGTCGTCTGCGTTGATTTCGACACCGGCCGTCTCCTGTGGCAAAGGGGCGTCTTCGTAGCCGGCGCCGGGCGCAAGCACAGCGACAACACATACGCAACGCCAACGCCGGCCGCCGACGGCGGATATGTGGTCGCCGGCTTCGGTGCAGGTCTGGCTTGCCTTGATTTCAAAGGTAATGTCGTTTGGAAAAGCACCGGCCCCGAATACGTGGCTTTTACGCGATACGGAGCAGCCGGCTCGCCGTTAATCAGAGACAAAATGGTGTTCTTCGCACAGCCGCGGGAAGAATTGACCGAGCAGACCACACGGATAACGGCATTCGAGATAGACACCGGCCGGATTATCTGGCGGATTACGCCAAAAGAGATATTCGGCGACTACACGACACCGATGCTCTACGAGGACGACGCAGGCGCCCAGCTTATCAGCGCATCGACAAAAAACATCTCGTCATTCGACGTCGAATCAGGGGCATTTCTGTGGTCCGTGCAAATCCCTATGGAACAGCTTGTGGCAAGTATGGCAAGGCAGAATGATATTTTCTGCATAGGCGGCGGGACCTCGGGACCGAACGGACTAATCGCTATGCGATTTACCGCCGCGGGCGGCAACACGAACGTAAATATCCTCTGGCAATCGGAAAAAAATACCCCGGGCTGCTCTTCGCCGGTCATCTACCGCAATAAGCTGTTCGCAATCACCGACACCGGCGTTATGACCTGCCGCGACATCTATACCGGCAGCATGTTCTGGAAAAAACGGCTTAGAGGAAGATACCTTTCATCCCTGCTTGCCGCCGATGGGAAAATCTATGCCTGCAACACTAAGGGCCTTACCACCGTAATCGCCGCCGAGAGTCAACTGAAAATCCTTGCCGAGAATAATTTGCCCGGCGATTGCCGCGCATCCTTCGCCGTCGCCGATTCGGCCCTGCTCATTCGTTCAGGCCGATACCTTTACCGTATCGAAAAGAAACTATAAATCCGTTCCCCGTAGTATTACTACGAAGGATGAGTGAGCCGTTTTTTTCGACCTGCGGCACTCCAGCAAGAAGTCTGTTTACACCCGTCTTAAAATACGGTATAATCCACAGGCGTCTGACAATATGCCTGTGAACTGGCTTAGGAGACTTAAAATGGCGAAAAAAAGAGCTAAACTTGCCGATGTGAAACAGCCCAATCTGTACAGAGACGTTTTTCCCTACAGTGAATTTCCGCGGGTGGTTTTTGAAGATGAGAAGGTTGCTCTGAGTATCCCGGACGATATCTGGATAACCGATACGACCTTCCGGGACGGTCAGCAGGCCAGGCCGCCCTATACGCCCGAACAAATCCTGAAAATCTACGACCTCCTGCACGAAATCGACGGCGAGACCGGCCTCATTCGCCAGTGTGAGTTTTTTCTCTATTCCGACCGTGACCGCAGGGCCGTCGAGTTGTGCAAGAGCCGCGGCTACAAATACCCCGAAATAACCGGCTGGATAAGGGCCGTCCCGGCTGACTTCCGACTCGTTACACAAATGGGACTCAAAGAAACCGGAATCCTCACCTCGGCAAGCGACTATCATATCTTCCTCAAGCTCAGGAAGACCCGCGCCCAGGCGATGGACTCTTATATCGAGGTTGCCACCGCGGCTCTCGACAACGGCGTTATACCGCGATGCCACTTCGAGGATATTACACGAGCGGATTACGATGGCTTCGTGCTGCCCTTCGCCGCCGAGCTGCTCAAGTTAGCCGAACAATACAAAAAACCCGTCAAAATCCGCTTATGCGATACGCTCGGCTTCGGCCTGCCCTGGGCCGAGGCGGCGCTGCCCCGGGGGATTCCAAAGCTGATAGCCGGCCTGCGGCAAATCGGCGTCCCCGCAGAATGGCTCGAATGGCACGGGCACAACGACCTTCACAAGGTCCAGATAAACGCCGCGACCGCCTGGCTCTACGGCTGCTGCGCCGCCAACAGCTCAATCTTCGGCTTCGGCGAGCGAACGGGCAACCCGCCCCTCGAAGCAATGGTCGTCGAGCACGCCCAAATCAAGGGAATCTCGAAAAAGGTCAATTACAAGGCCATTACTCAACTGGCCGAATACGTCAGAAAGGAACTGGGCTTCGAGATTCCTCATAACTATCCGCTTGTGGGCAGGGACTTCAACGTCACACGCGCCGGCATCCACGCCGACGGTCTGCTCAAAAACGAGGAAATCTACAACTGCTTCGATACCAAGGCATTACTCGGCCGGTCTGTCAACGTAGCCATTACCGACAAGGCCGGAGCAGCGGGCATAAAGCACTGGATTGAAGCAAGATACCGGATTACCATCGGTAAACACGACCCGCGTATAACACAGATAAGAGACAAAATAAACGCAGAATATGCCTCCGACAGGGTCTCTGCGATTTCAGACAAGGAGATGTTCGACTGGGTCAGGAAGGCCTTCGGCGACGACCTGCCGGCCTTGAGGTGATACCATTGGCGGAAAGACGGATAAAAGCGGTACTCTTTGATATCGGCGAGACGCTGCTGGACTTCGGGCCGGTCAACACCTCAAAGCTGTTTCGCCGGGGCGCCCGTCTGTCGTACGAATTCCTCAAATCAACCGGCCAGCCCGTCGGCGGCTATAACCTCTACTGCTGGAAAAACCTGATTTTACTGCGGCTCAGACACCTCTTTTCAAACATAACCAAAAGAGACTTCGACTCCTTCGAGCTGCTCAGAAAAATAGGAATAAGAGCCGGCTATAAGCTCGACGAAAACCAGTGGCGCCACCTCGCCTGGCTCTGGTACGAGCCGCTCAGTGAGCTCGCCACGGTCGAGGCCGGTATCACCGAAACCCTTGACGCTCTTAAAAGGGCCGGGCTAAAACTCGGAATCGTTTCAAATACCTTTATCAATGCCGGCTCGCTCGAAAAACATCTCGAAAAATTCGGTCTCCTGCGGTTCTTCTCCGTTCGGCTCTATTCGTACCAGTTCGGCTTTAGAAAACCCGATATTCGCATATTCAAAGCGGCGGCTGAACGCCTCGGCGAACCCTTCAAAAATATAATGTTCGTCGGCGACAGAATCGACAAAGATGCCAAACCCGCTATAAAGACCGGTATGCTGCCGGTGCTGAAAAGGGCCTATACCAATATCGGCAAAATAGTGCCGAAAGGCATCTGGAAGATAGAGCGGCTCTGCGAGCTGCCCGAACTGATTAACACTATCAACGGCCAAAACGTTTCTGCTGAACCGTCATACGAAGCAGCGTCAATAAAAACATATACGAGGAGTGATTGACAGCGATGTCCAGAGACACAGATGCCGCTTTTCAGAAGTGTATCAACCCCGAATGCGCAGCGGAGTTCGACTGCGGCCAGGCGCTCTTTAAGTGTCCGGCCTGCGGAGAGCTGCTGGATACACTGTATGACTGGGACAGAATCGAGGTTCCCCGCAAGCTCAGCGACTTCGGCAAGCGCCGGGCGAACAGAGACAGCCGGCTGGACCTGTCGGGCGTCTGGCGATTCCGCGAGCTGCTCAACTTCTGCGACGACAAATACAAAGTCACCATCGGCGAGGGCCAGACCATACTCCAGCAAAACGATATGGTCGCCGGGTATGTCGGTGTTAAACCGGGTAAATTATATCTTCAATACGAGGGGCTTAACCCGTCCGGCTCATTCAAGGACAACGGAATGGCCGCCGCCTTCAGCCATGCCAAAATGGTCGGGACAGAATCCTGTGCCTGCGCCTCGACGGGAAATACCTCCGCCTCGGTGGCCCTGTATGCACATAGCTGCGGCATAAAATGCACCGTCTTTGTCGGCTCCGGCAGAATCGCCTTCGGAAAACTCAGCCAGGCAATGGACTACGGCGCCAGGACAATTCAAATCCGCGGCGACTTCGACGACTGTATGAAACAGGTCCAGCATGTCTGCTCAAAACTCGGGCTGTACCTGCTCAACTCGCTAAACCCCTTTCGCCTCGAGGGCCAAAAGACAATAATGTACAGAATCATCGAGGGCCTCGGCTGGCAGGCGCCCGACTGGATAATCGTGCCGGGCGGAAACCTCGGCAACTCCAGCGCCTTCGCAAAGGCATTCAGCGAGCTAAAGCAGCTCGGCCTCATCGACCGGATACCACGAATGGCGATTATAAACGCCACCGGCGCCGATACCCTCACCGACCTGGTCAACAACAAAAACCTCACCTGGAACAACGGCAGCGTAAGCCAGAAGACAATCGACGACTACTACGCCGATTTGACCGCCCGCAATTTCTCGCCGCATACCTGTGCATCCGCCATTGAAATCTCAAGGCCGGTCAACCTCAAAAAATGCCTGCGGGCAATTGAAATATGCAACGGCGTCGTCCGGGCCGTAACGGATGAGCAAATCCTCGACGCCAAGGCGGTTATCGGAAAATTCGGGCTCGGCTGCGAGCCCGCCTCCGCCGCCTCTATCGCCGGACTGAAACTGCTGATAGACCAGGGTGTAGTCGCACCCGATGAGCGAATCGCCTGCGTCCTCACGGGCCACGCCCTCAAAGACCCGAACGTTACCGTCAACTATCACAAACAAAAGCAGGGCCAATTCAGCAACCCACCCGTCGAAGCACCGAATGATTTCGACGAAATTATCAAACTGATATCCTGATTCCAGACATTTTCTTATGAATACCGGCCAAATGACACAAAAGCAAAACAACGGTACGATGAAAACACTGCTGGTCTGCGGACTGCTGACTCTTTCAGTCGTAACCGCCGGCTGGACGCTTGCCTCACAACCCCTGAACAATCACGAATGCTTCATTGCCGTTACCGCACGTGAAATGCTTCAAAGCGGCGACTGGGTTATGCCCACCTTCAACGCCCAGCCGCGGCTCCAGAAAACGCCGCTTTCATACTGGCTTGTCGCCTCGCTGGCGAAGCTGACCGGCCGGGTCGATGAGTTCACCACCCGCCTGCCAAACGCCGTATTCGCCGTCCTCTCGGTCGCGGCAATTCTCTACTTCGTCAGCCGGTGGCTGTCATTTCGAATCGCCCTTCTGTCCGCCGGCGTCTGGGCCACATCCCTCGCCTATGTCCGCTACGCGCATAATGCCCGCCCCGATATGATTATGACATTCTTCATTCTGCTTTGCTTTTTAAGTTTCTACTCGGCTGTCAATCCTGCGAACCGAAAGAGGCAAGTTGTATATGCACTTGTCTTCTGGGTGAGTTTCGGCCTGGCAAACATCGCAAAAGGACCCGCTCCAATACCAATCGTTCTTGTCCCACTGTTCGCCTACGTGCTGATATCCGGACAGTGGAAAAAAATACCGAAACTGCTGCCAATTTCAGGAATACTTGTCTTTTTTATCATAATCCTACCCTGGCCTCTGGCTGTCGCCCACAGGGTCAACTGGGACCTTGCTGTCTGGAAATATGAATTCGTTGACCGCTTCTTCGGCGACTACGCATCGGGCAACAAGCCAATCTATTATTATCTGCCCCAAATGTTTATGTTCACCATACCCTGGGCCGCCTTGCTGCCAATGGCCCTGGCCGCTCCGTTCTTCAAGGTCTGGCAGGACAAAAGGCCCGTTATGCTCTATCTCTGGCTCTGGTTCGCAGCCGATTTGCTCTTCCTCACCATCAACGCCGGCAAACGACAGCACTACATCCTGCCTCTGCTGCCGGCAACGGCTATCCTCACAGGCATCCTTCTGGAAGATATGGTCTTCCTTAAAAAAGCATATACGCCCAAATACGCAAGAGACGTCCTTCGAGGCCACGTCTTCGTCATAATCACGGCGGCGGCGGCGCTGCTCGTCTATGCCGCCTGGGCCAATCACCGGCTGCTTGCGGCCGCAGCGGCAATCGCCCTGACAGTAATGGTCTCTGCCGCTGCTGTCGCGCTGTTCTTTGCCCGCAAAAGGCCGGCCCTGGGCACTACAGCGGCCTTCGCCGGTATCACCGCCGTCGTGATGGTCAGCTACGTTACCTTAGCCAACCCGTTCAGCTGTAATGAGCCATCCAGACAATTCTCGCTCGAAGTTGCCCAAAAAGTGCCCGCCTCAGATGAACTGGCGGCCTACAAGCTCGTCTCCCCCAGATTCATCAACTACTTCGCAAGACCCGTGCCAAAACTCCAATCACTGCAAGAGGTCGAAAAACTGTACCGCCAAAACTGCTGGATTGTGGCGTTCGGAGCGTGCCTCGATGAGCTTCGTCAAAACAACGGCTTTAACACTGTTTATGAGCAGTCGAATGCCGAGCGGCACAAAAGCAATATAGTGGCCGGCGCCCTCTTTCATCTTGGCTCGGAACCGCAAACCGACCCTAATTTGCAAGCCCCCTGACAAACGCCAGTTCCTTTGCCGCCAGCGGCCTGGTCTTGACCTGCTCGGCAACCTTAATGCCTTTTTCCGCACCGCACTTCTCGCCGGCTACAAGCCAGACAGTGGTGAGCATCGCAACCCTGCCCCTGCCGCTGCTGCCGTGTATAAGAACCGGCAGGTTCTCCTTCTCGGCCATTATCTCAAGGAACCGCCGCCGTATATCAGCATCCGGGAAATAGCCGGGATTGTTCACATCCCTGCCCAGAGGAAGCTCGACGTATCTGACGCCGTTGCTTCTGACCCACGTTATTTCCTCGTTGTGCCAGTTTCTCTCGCGGTGCTCGGCCACCGAGCGAACGTTCACAATCGTTGCGATATGATACTTATACAAAAGACGCGTATAATCCATCCCCCTCGGCTGGCCGCTCGTATAAAGAACTCCGGGCCTGACAATATGAAAATTCTTTATATGAAAATGCCTGACCAAAAAAACCGCTGCCGCTGTTACAACCAGCACGGCAATGACGGTGCCCGACAGCGAGTTCTTTTCCTTCTTCACTTTCTTAATCCGATACTAATGTTTCTCTTCGGTGGATTTTGCGCACCGCATAAATCTTCCTGTCGGTCGCCTCGAAATAGACCCTGCTTATCATCTCGCCGATCAGCCCCGTGGAGACGAAAATTGCGCCGACTAACAGCAGCAGTGCGCTCAGCCCCGCCAAAGGCCCGTGCGCCACGAGTATCGGCACGTGGTAATAGAGCTTGTCGAAGAGAATGTACGCAGCCGTCAAAAAGCTTACCGCAGCGCAAACCAGCGCCGCCCTGCCGAAAAAGTGCAAAGGCCGCGAAATATAACCCAGCAGAAAACGCAGCGTTATCAAGTCGAACGCAACCCTGAACGTCCTGCCTATGCCGTAATTGCTTGTCCCCGAGGGCCTGACGATATTCGTTATCGGTATCTCGATAATTTTGACCCCGCTCTGCGACAATAGCGCCGGTATGAACCTATGCATCTCGCCGTAAAGCCGAAGCTGCTCGATAACCTCTCGCCGGTACGCCTTGAAGGTCGTGCCGAAATCGTGAATATCAACGCCGCTTATCTTTGAAGCAAGCCGGTTAGCGGCCCTGCTCGGTATCTTACGCATCAGAAAATTATCCACCCGCCTTTTCCGCCAGCCGCTCACCACATCGTAGCCGGCGTTGATTTTCTCGATAAAGTTCGGTATCTCCTCCGGCGAATGTTGCAGGTCGCCGTCCATCGATACGATGATTTGACCGGCCGCATTGTCGAAACCCGCCGCCAGAGCTGGCGTCTGCCCGAAGTTGCGACGCAACTCGACCACGACGACCTTGCTGTCCTTCGCGGCGATGCCCTTGAGAAGCCCTAACGTATCGTCCTCGCTGCCGTCATCGACGAATACAAGCTCGTAATAAAGCCCGGTCCCCGCCATCGTCTTCGTAAGCCGTTCGTAAAGCTCCTCAACGACCGCCGACTCGTTGTAAAGCGGCACCACCACCGAACAGTCGATATGTACCTTCTCAAAGCTGTCCATAATGCACTAATTTTACACCCGCTTCCTCGAAATACTTCTTTGCCTGCTCACCGCACAGCGCAGCTAACTCCGCCTGCCGCTGCTTTACTAACCGTGTCTGGCCGGCGTCAATATCGTACGCAAGGCCCGGGTGAGTCATAAGCTCCGCAGTCGAGGCCGAGTTGTACAACGCCACGGCCTTTAGTAAATTCGCCCCCATCCTGCCCGTATGAGCCGCTCCGAAAAACGCATCCGTTTTGAAAAAGTCCGCGTTCTGCCAGCGGTTGACCTTGGCCATACGTCGAAGCGTCCGCGCCCTTTTCCTGCCGTCCGCATCCGTTATCGGAAAAGGGGGCTTTGAGACATACCCAGGCTCGTAGCCATAGCGAATCGCATCAATCTGAAATCGCCGCGCTATCCTGCACACTATCGAGAAAATCGCTGGAAAGCAATGCACGTGCTTGTGTGAATCTAAGTGCGTCGGCTTGATTGCCCGTCGAAGTACCCACTTGACCTGTTCGGTCATCTCCGTCTCAATCGCGACCCTTATGTCACTGCTGAAAAGCGAGCGAAGCGCCAGCCGGCCCGGCGAATACGCAAACCCCCCGCTCGAATCAACCAGAGCGCCAATGCAGGCCGCATCCGATACGGGCCTGCCTTCGGTCAGGTTAAGATGAACACCGATACCAAGCCCGGCAGTCTTCCTCGCTAAGCCCGCCGCCTGCTCCGATGCCGGCATATTCACCATTATCGTCGCGCTCGTAAGCACACCGTCGGCGTACGCCTGCAATATCCCTTTGTTGACGCCTTCGCAAAGACCGAAGTCATCGGCATTTATCACCAGACGCTTTTCCATACCCCGAAAGCTTACATCCCCCACTCGCCCCCGTCAACTCCCAATACCACCTCCGTCAAGACATTTGACCACACTGCTGAACCCTACCCATTCCCGCCGAATCTCATAGCTTGCCCGGCCGGGGTTTGACGGGGCGGAAATTCATGCCTTTTTAAGGTGCTCACTGCCCCCCGCCTCCGCGGCGGTGACAGAGCGCTACTGCCTCTTTGGTTTTTCAAACATCAATAAGAGGTCAAAAAATCAGATTAGTGCTGTTTTATAAGAG
>CAZPDW010000013.1:12899-23657 GCA_964585535.1 uncultured Pirellulales bacterium | reverse complement strand
ATTTCGAAGAAAATTTTTACATACATCCTTTAAAGGTTTGGAAGCGCTATTCTCCAAAAATGTTTTTTTCACACCTTCAGAAAGCAGACCAGTTCGTTCCAATCACCAATAGTGTGGATGCCACCAGACTGATTTCATATGTCTCTGGGAAAGGCCTAGATCCTGCCAAAAGAACCTTGGATTACTGGGACCGCCTTTTTTTACGCTCGGAAGAGTTATCGCAAAACCCCTCTGCTCGCCCCGAGGAAAAACGGCGAACTATCGAGCAGCTTTGCAAAATAATGATAGGCCACGAGAAAAGAATTTTATCACTGGCCCGGGAGAATTTTTCACTTGAAGATTTACTGAATATCAAAAGCAGATTAGTTGGAACAGGATTTATCGGCGGAAAGGCCGTTGGAATGTTACTTGCCAACAATATCATTTCAAAAGAACCGTCTCTTGACTGGAAACGATATTTAGAACCTCATGATTCGTTCTATGTAGGCACAGATGTCTTTTATACATATATTGTAGAAAATGGCTGGTGGAACTTACGAATGGAGCAAAAGACCGAGCAAGGGTATTTCAAAGTTGCATCTGTACTGAAGCGGGAGATGCTCCACGGCAAGTTCCCTGACGAGGTCCGCGCGAAGTTTCAGGAAATGATAGACTATTTTGGCCAGTCTCCGATTATAATCCGTTCCAGCAGTTTGCTGGAAGATGCCTTTGGGAACGCTTTTGCTGGCAAGTACGAAAGTGTGTTTTGCGCCAACCAGGGAAATCCCGAAGAGCGATATGCGCATTTTGAAGATGCCGTGCGAAGAGTGTATGCAAGCACGCTAAATGAAAATGCTTTGACGTATCGGCTGCAAAGAGGTTTGGAAAAGCAGGACGAGCAAATGGCTTTGCTCATTCAGCGTGTTTCGGGTTCACATCACAAAAGTTATTTTTTCCCGGATCTTGCCGGAGTCGGGGTTACACACAATACTTTTGTTTGGAATCCTGACCTCGACCCGAAAGCAGGGATGTTAAGATTAGTATTTGGTCTTGGCACGCGGGCCGTAAATCGTGTTGAGAACGACTATCCCCGAATCATTGCTCTCGATGCCCCTTTATTAAGGCCTCTCGCCGGGATGGACGATGTTAGAAAATACTCCCAGCGCCAGGTGGATTTGCTTGACACGAAAGAGAATACTTTCACCACACTGCCGCTTCAAAAACTCCTTGGCGAAAAACTTGACCTAAAGGGACTCGACCTCATTGTTGAGTCCGATTACCAAATGGCCAGAAGAATGCGCGAACTGGGAATCCGGGAAAAGCAATTCTGGATTCTTACCTACGAAAAGCTCTTGTCCAGCACCAATTTTACTCAAATTATGCAAAAAATACTCAAAACTCTGCAAAATTCTTATAAATATCCCGTAGACATCGAATTTACGGTTAACTTCACAAAAGACGGAAAACCTGTCATCAACCTGCTGCAGTGCAGACCCCTGCAGACCAAAGGATGGCAGGGGAAAGTGGAAATCCCATCTCAAATCCAGCCGGAGAAAATCCTGTTTCAGTGTGAACAGTATTTCATGGGCGGCAGTATCTCACAGCCTTTGAAAAAAATCATCTATGTCGAACCCAAAGCATACACGCAATTGCCTCAATCCCAGAAGTATGAGATAGCCCGGCTGGTGGGAAGATTGAACAAACAAATAACAGATAAAGAAAATGAACCGACTATTTTGTTCGGGCCGGGCAGGTGGGGGACAACAACACCGAGTTTAGGTATCCCCGTCAACTTTTATGAAATCAACAATATAACGGCGTTGGTGGAAATGACCTATGAAGGCGGAGACTTAATGCCGGAACTTTCATTCGGAACCCACTTCTTCCAGGACCTCATCGAGGGCGACATCTTTTACGTAGCCCTTTTCCTCCAGAAGGAAAATGTAATCTTAAACAGAGAGTGGTTTTCGCAAACGCCCAATTTACTAACAGATTTTCTTCCCGAAAGCGGCGGATACGCAGATGTTGTTAAGGTGTTCAAAACAGAACAAGAACAATTGCAGATTTTGTGTGATGTAGTATCTCAGAAAGTTGTTTGTTTTTTCAGGTAAAGAAGATTTAGTACTCATTTTAAGAAACAGAAATTTTAACTTTTAGTGGAGGTTATTCGCAAATGACAGCCAACAAATTAACCCAAGCTGCTTACGAACAAGTTCTGAAGCGTAATCCGGGGGAGCCGGAGTTTCATCAGGCGGTCAAGGAGGTATTGGATTGTCTGGAGCCGGTGCTCGAGAAACATCCAGAATACATCAAAGCTAAAATTCTGGAGCGGCTCGTCGAGCCGGAAAGGCAGATTATTTTCCGCATCCCCTGGCAGAACGATAAGGGCGATTTCCGGGTAAATCGCGGCTTTCGCATTCAGTTTAACAGCGCCTTAGGCCCGTATAAGGGCGGTATTCGCTTTCATCCGAGCGTCTATATCGGCATCATCAAGTTTCTCGGATTCGAGCAGATTCTAAAGAACTCGCTTACCGGGCTGATGATGGGCGGCGGCAAGGGCGGGGCGGATTTCGACCCCAAGGGCAAGAGCGATGCCGAGGTAATGCGCTTTTGCCAGAGCTTTATGACGGAGCTTTTCCGGCACATCGGCCCGGATACCGATGTTCCCGCAGGCGACATCGGCGTGGGCGCTCGTGAGATTGGCTTTATGTTCGGCCAGTACAAAAGGATTCGCAACGAGTTCACCGGCGTCCTGACGGGAAAGGGGCTTGAGTGGGGCGGTTCCCTCGTACGCCCTGAAGCCACCGGATATGGTGCGGCCTATTTCGTTGAAGAAATGTTGAATGCCAACAACGACGGACTCGCGGGCAAAGTCATAGCCATCTCCGGATTCGGCAATGTTGCCTGGGGCGTGTCAAAAAAAATGTCCCAGCTCGGAGCCAAAGTCGTAACTCTCTCAGGGCCGGACGGATACATCTGTGACCTTGATGGAGTCCTCGGCGAAAAAATCGACTATATGCTTGAAATGAGGGCAAGCAACAGAGACGTCGTAAAAGATTATGCAGACAAGTTCGGCGTCCCGTTCTTCCCGGGAGAAAAACCATGGCCGGTGAAGGCAGACATAGTAATGCCATGTGCCACGGAGAACGAGATAGATGTTGGAGATGCAAAGAAGATAATAGCTAATAAAGTCAAATATGTCGCGGAAGTTGCCAACATGCCTACTACTTTTGAAGCAACGAAACTTTTGCTCGAGAACAACGTAATGGTCGGGCCCTCAAAGGCGGTCAACGCCGGCGGCGTGGCGGTATCGGGCCTGGAGATGGCGCAGAACAGCCAGCGTATTCCGTGGACGTTCGAGAAGGCTGACAGCGAGCTGAAGAACATTATGGTAACCATCTACAACAACACGCGTCAGGCGGCGGAAGAGTACGGCTGCAAAGGCAATTTCGTCGTCGGCGCAAACATCGCCGGTTTCACCAAAATCGCAGACGCAATGCTCGCCCAGGGCCTGGTATAACAGAAGTTATGCACAGACACGCAAGGGGCGCTTGCTGACACAAGCGCCCTTTTTCTATTGTTTCGGCTCCGAGACGCGGTTAGAATATCCGGCTATGGGAAAAGAGGTTGATATTAACAGGGTGGTTCGCCAGCACGCGGAGATGGAGGATTTTTTTTCGGGTGGTTTTGCGGTGAGGAAAGAGCCGCCTGCCGTCAGTCCTTTGCGTGTGGTCGATGCGGAGCAGGCGAAGAGGGTGGCAATTGAGCTTGAGAAGGTTGCCGACGAGGTGCGCAGGTGCCGGCAGTGCGGTCTTGGCTCGCTAAGGACGAATGCGGTGCCGGGAGAGGGCAGTTGCAATGCCCGGATAATGTTTGTCGGCGAGGGGCCTGGCGCGGACGAGGATGCTCAGGGCAGGCCTTTTGTGGGCAGGGCCGGGCAATTACTCGACAAAATAATCGCCGCCTGCGGACTCAAACGCGAAGACGTATGGATAGGTAACATCCTGAAATGCCGGCCGCCCGGCAATCGCGACCCGAAGCCGGATGAGGTAACAAGCTGCCTGCCCTACCTGCAGCGGCAGATTGAGCTGATAAATCCCGACGTGATTGTGGCGCTGGGAGCGCACGCGGCGAAAACGCTGCTGGATACGACCAAGTCGATAGGCCAGTTACGCGGTATATTCCACGAGTATTATGCCGGTATAGGCCATCCGCCTGTCAAGCTGATGGCAACCTATCACCCCGCGTATCTGCTGAGGAGCTACTCACCGGACAACCGCAGAAGGGTCTGGGATGATATGAAAAAGGTATTAGCCGAGCTGGGTCTGCCTGTTCCCCAGTAGGCGGGAGAGGACTATTTTGGCTTTCCAGAGCAATCGAGCCAAGGCCCACGAACGCTGGAGCGGTTTTCAACTCTTCTAATAGCGTTTTCACCACTGCTAATGCGGTTTTTCGCCCATATTTTGTTTCGCCGGTTTCACCTATTTCAGCATTTAAGGCATCAGAAAAAAAAATTTAAAAAATTATCAAAATTCCTGGGAATTCTCTTGACAACTTTTGTGTTTGTGCTATATTCTAATGTATTAGTTCTTATGGAGTTGTGGTAAGATGGCTTGGCTGGGCCGTTTGTGTGTGGAAGCCCAGGCGGGGCATAAGATGAGAAGAAGGAGGAGTTGAGAAGATGGCACGCTTAAAGGCGCGAGTAGGCGTTGTGGCGTTAGTGGCTGTGTTGCTGTCTGTCACCACAGTCCAAGCGGTTATCTATCCCTTCGACGTTTTCACTACAAACGGGAACTACAATGACAGCCCGGCTATCGATGTCTATATGAACGTTTCGAACGGTGCCGGTCAGGTGGATTTCACGTTTTACAATGTAAGCTCTATACAATCATCCCTGGCTCAAATCTATTTTGACAACGGTTCACTTCTCGGCATTTCACACGTTGAAAATGGCCCGGGGACGGTTTTTAACGAGGTCTATCCGGGGCCTGGGAATCTGCCCAGCGGCGAGACGATTGGTTTTTATGCCGACAAGGAGTTCAGTATCGGCGCCGAGTCGCCGCCGCCTGAAAACGGTGTCAATCCTCCTCCGCCTGATGAGTGGGTGAAGATAACGTTCGATTTACTGGAGAACGGCTCACTTGAGAAGGTGATTGGAGAGTTGAACACCGGTGTATTGCGCGTCGGCATTCACATCATTGATTTGCCGGACGGTTCGAGCGAGTCGGCGGTAAATATACCCGAGCCGGGCACGCTTGTCCTGCTTGGGTTGGGCGCCTTGGCTCTATTGAGAAGAACGAGGGCCTAAGTCCGCCATTTTCGCTTATACATTAAGAAGATGTGGCTGTTCTGACAGCTTTTATTTGCGTCTTCAAATGAATTTTCCGGCTTTTCCACTCGTTTTATTGCCTTGGCATGCTCCCATTTCAGCGGCGATACCCTCAAATTCTCCTGTAACGGCTTCTTTTTCGCGTTTTTGCCCGGTTCAAAGGCGGACTCTCGAAAAATCCTCCCGAACGATTGGTACAACAAAGCCCGGACAAAATATGCAAATTTGCAAATTTAGGCAAATAGTGATTGACTTTTCCCACGGAGATTTGGTAGAATAACTCAATTAGTTGTGGTAAGGTTTGCCCTGAGTTCGTGCGACCGATTAAGCAGCAATGCGAAGATATTGGAGGCAAACAGGGAGGTTTTCCACCTGAGAATGAAATGCGGCTTGGCCGTGATTTCGAACCGGCAGGAGGTCTGCGGTAAGTGTTCTTTCTTAGCCGGATGATTATGGCAGCAACCAAAGCCGGGTTCGGCTTGGTTTTTTATTTTATATTCACGGATGAAAGGGCCGGGTAGAGACTGTAAGGCAACCCAATCCGGCCTGGATTCTCAGACAAGGATGCAAACGACAGGTTTGCGCATTGGGTGCAACCGGCGAAGATAAGGTTTTTGGCTCAAAAATGGGAGGAGGCAAAAACGAAGAGAGTGTTAGTAAAAGCACAAATGCTGGCAATTGTGCTTGGGCTTATTGTCTCGCTCCGTAGCGAAGCAACAGTGTTTATCAACGAAGTGTTTATCAATCCACCCGGTGAGACGGATGACAGGCGAGAGTTTATCGAACTGTTCGGCACACCCGGTAAGAAGCTGGACGGATATGCAATTGCTGTCCTGAACGGGACCGATGAGAAGTTGTATCCATTGGGCAGCATTCCGCCCGACCCCCCTGATTATAACATACCACCGTATGGCAACAATCCCGAAATTGACGAGTTTTTCAGCCTGGACGGCTTGTCACTTGGCGCTAATGGCTTATTAGTGCTCGTCATTTGGAACCCAAATCCGTATGGCAGTTATCAGGAGTTGCTGCCGGACTCCAACTGGGCAAACTGGAATACACTTTGGAACGGCGGTCGGGACGAGCCCGGCCAGCTCGGTAATAACGGCTCGTTTACCATCCTGCTGATTCGCAACCGGCCGGGACAAACCGAGGCCGACCCATGTGACCCGAATGGCCTGCGGTGGGGTAAGGAAACCAATCATGATGCCGAGTTGATTATGGTACAGGATTCGAACGGGCAGTGGAAGGACCAGTGGGGCGATGGAAACCTGGATAAAGGCCAAATCGACGGCTTGGGCGGCTATACCATCGATATGACGGGGCTAAACACTCTTCCCGGCCTTTCAGACGACCTTGAAATTGTCGATGAGGTCAGTTTCGAGGATTTGCACGGCTGGGAGTACGACGCGGACGGGCGACACGTCGATGCCAACAGTACCTTCGGGGGATTGCCGAATCGCCATGTCCACGCCCTTGACGACCCTGTCAATTTCAATCCGGACGCCCTGAGCCGAGTGGACTATCGCACTAAGGGCGATGGATGGACACCGTCCGGTGGGGGCACCGGCGAAATGGCGAACGGCAACAACTGGCAGGACACCGCCACCGAGCAATGGATTCGAGGCGAAAGTACGACAGGTAACGTTCCCAGCGAGGGCAATCGCCTGGGGTTCTTTTACGCTAATGACCCTAACCTGGACCCGAATGCGGTCCAGCCGTACGATACCCATGTTCCGCTCCGGCTTTACGATGGAAACGCTCCGGATTACAACTTTGCCTCTGCAAGCACATACGAGATTGCGGCCGGCCGAATCAATTCACTTGCTGTGCCTTTTATTCCCGGCGATTTCGACCGGGATGGTGTCTGTGACGCCAATGACATCACCAAGATAGCGGCCGTCTTCGGCGATGATGATTGGATATTCAGCAACAGCTTCGCCGATGCGCCCGAGGGTGATTCGAATGACCCTGCCACGCAGACCAAACCCTGGGACGTCGATGCCACCGGCGATAACGGGATTGAAGCCAGCGACCTGCAGTGGGCGCTCAATTTTCAGGGCGATAATACCGGCCAGGTAGTAGGTGTTCAGTATGACAGCACCACACCGGCCAGCAGCGGCGTTGTTTTGAACCCCAACACCGGCATAGAATGCACTGCGACCGCCTCGGTCAATATCCCAGGCGGACGCACCCTCACGACGCTTATCGTCTGCGACATCGTGGAAGTTACGGTCAGCGGTCAAGTCACCGCGGGGGCCAATACCACCGGCGGCGAGGAAAATGGCATTATGCAGTACGTCCACGATGTAGAGATTAGCTCCGGCGGCATTGTAAAGGTCACCTCGGTCGAGTCCCTGGGTTCCTTCAGCACGACCCGCACGTCGTTACAAAGCCCGCAAGGGACAGATGGTGATTTGGGGGTGGAGCTTATTAACGGGTTCACGACCAGCTTCACAGAGGGACTCACAGGGCCGGCTGAGCTCTACCGCCTCACGCTGCGAGTCATTGGCGAGGGAAGTGCCGAGGTCACCGTCTGGCCCGCTGCGGCCGCCGGGTTTGCAGCCGGCACGCCGGAGGGCCTGAAAGTAGGCCATACAAACTCTAACGGCGACCCGAATTTTGCAGTCTATCCTGCAGCGCTTTCTATAACGTCCGTGCCTCCGGCAGCGGACATCGACGGCGACGGCGACGTGGACTCTATGGACTTTGGCGTACTCGCCAACCAGTGGTTTCAAGCGCCCGGCGAACCATCTGCAGACATTGCTCCGGATGGAGGTGACAACGTGATCGATTTCCTGGACCTTGGTGTATTCGCCGAGCAGTGGCTGGCAGGATGTTGTATTTGAGCTCGAACAATTATGAAACGCAATTATGAAATCAGGTTTATAACTTGAAAGGCCACAAACGCTGCATTTGTGAAGCGTTTGGCGTAAATAGTGAGAAAAAACTTTTAGTTCATTTAAAAACCTATGGAGGTAGGAGTGATGAAACAGTTATTAACAAAAGAGCTGGTGGCGATTCTCGCCATCGCAGTGTTTGGCGTACTGTGTGCAAGTTCAGCACAGGCGCAGGACGCCAACGACCCCAATGCCAACAATCTTTTCGACACCGGTCGGGTCTTGACATTCAACATTACAATGGACCCGGGCGACTGGGATGATCTGGTTGCTGCCTGTACAGATGGGCAATGCGTCCCCGATGCCAATTGTGACCACGAATATTGGCAGGCAACACTGCAGTGCGGCACGGTCGGACCGATGCTGGTTGCTATCCGGCGCAAGAACGACCTGGCCGAACCGTCCGAGGCCGACCCACAGAAGGTCTCGCTGAAAATCGACATCAATCGATATATGCCCGGGCAGTTGCTCGCAGGCAAAAAGAAGTTCAGTCTGGAAAACGGAAGCGAAGGTGCAACGATCTCTGAAGGTCTGGCCTGGAACATCTATCAGGCTGCCAGCGGCAGCTTTGTCTCCAGCCGCTGCGCCTGGGTGAAGGTCTATGTCAACGGCAGCTACAAGGGCCTCTATAACAATGTCGAGCAGGTCGATAAGATCTACCTGGTTGACCACATCGGCGACAACGATGGGTTCCTCTATAAACATAGCGAATATTGTGGTGAGGAGCAGCGCACACGCGAGGATGAAACCAGCCCGTTTGAGTTCAACTGGTATCCGTTCGACCATCCGGAATATATGGCCGAAACCACCCCGCCGCCGGCGGACTGGCTGGAACAGGCCCAGTGGCGCGTCAACATCCCGAAAGTGCTGGCCCTTGCCGCCGCCGAGAACTTTATCACCAATACCGACGCCGCGTTGCAAAAAGGCACCAATTTTTGGTATTATGATTTATCGACCGACCCGAATTCAAACGACCCGAACTTTCAGGTGCCGCGATGGTATCTCCCCTGGGACCTCGACACGACACTGAGAAGCAATGAGATCGATCGGGATATCCTCCACCCCAGGGGCGGGGGCGGGGGCCACATTTGGCAGGGGCTGATTGAGGAGCTCAACGAAGCGGAAGCCCCGTTCGCCGGGCCAATCTACCAGTCCGATTACCTCAATACGTATAAAAATTTGCTCGATGGTCCGCTGGAGCTATCAAAGATGCTGACCCTGGTCAACAACATCGAGTCAGTCATAGCCGCCGAAGTAGATGCCGACCCCTACCAGCAAACCGGCTCGGCAGCCGGGGAATTCCAGCGTATCCGCGATTTCCTGACGGACAGGACGGCCTACGTCACTGCACAGTTGGAAGTTCTGGCTCCGCCTCCGGGAACTATCTTACTTGATGATGGCTTCGAGGCAGGAGTCTGGGACGCCAACTGGAACGATATATCTCATAATTGGCTCAAAGACACCAGTCTTGTTCACAGCGGCACGGCCTCGGCCTGGGCCAAACAAGGCAATGCCGGTTACTTCACCTGCGATGCATTAGATACCAGCGATGCCAATGCCATTTATGTACGTTTCTGGTTTCGGAAGGATGACATAGAAGCAGGTGAATTCGAGCTCTATTATTATAATGGAACCAGCTACGTTTATATTACCGACCTTGACACCCTCGGCGGCGATGATGAATGGCTGTATTACAGCGATACTATAACAGACAGCCAGTACTTCGATCCCAATTTCAGTATACGCTTTAATGCCGGCCCAAGCGACAGCAAAGAGAATGTATGGGTTGACGACGTTGTAGTCACAAAGACAGTCCCTGCGGTAACGTACACCGTTACCGCTACTTCAGATGCCAACGGCACAATTGACCCCAACGGCGCTGTTGTTGTCAACGAGGGCAACGACCTGACGTTTACTGCAACGCCTAACACCGGCTACACGGTGGATACGTGGTATCAGGACGGCAACAGCGTCCAGGTCGGCGGCACTACATACACGCTCAGCAACATCCAGGCCGACCACACGGTTCACGTTACATTCGCAGAATTAGTTGTACAGTACACCATTACAGCTTCGGCGGATGCAAACGGTACCATCGATCCCAACGGCGCAATCAGTAAGAATGCCGGTGAAAACCAGCTGTTTACAGCAGCACCCAACACCGGCTACACGGTGAATACCTGGTATCTGGACGGCAACAGCGTCCAGGTCGGCGGCACTACATACACGCTGAGCAACATCCAGGCCGACCACACGGTTCACGTTACGTTCGAACAGTTGCAGTTCACGCTGACCTATACAGCGTCGGCGGGCGGGACAATATCAGGAGATAGTCCGCAGACGGTCGACTACGGTACGGATGGAAGTGCCGTGACGGCGGCGCCTGGGACCGGTTACCACTTCGTGGACTGGTCTGACGCCTCTACCGACAATCCTCGAACGGATACGAATGTTCAGGCGAGTATATCCGTTACGGCGAACTTTGCTATCGACACGTTCACGCTGACCTATACAGCGTCGGCGGGCGGGACAATATCAGGAGATAGTCCG
>CAZPDW010000013.1:6909-12799 GCA_964585535.1 uncultured Pirellulales bacterium | reverse complement strand
ATCCTCGAACGGATACGAATGTTCAGGCGAGTATATCCGTTACGGCGAACTTTGCCGAGGACCAGTACACCCTTACTGCTTCTGCAGATGCCGACGGAACGGTTACTCCCACCATAGCCGTGGTCAATTACGGGGGCAGCCAGGACTTTAACGCTATGCCCAATCTCGGCTATGAGGTTAACGAATGGTATCTCGACGGTAACAGCACCCAAATCGGTGGTGAGACGTACACGCTCACCAACATCACCGCCGATCACATAGTCTACGTTACATTCAAGCTTGAGCAGTTGGAGTTCACAATCAGCGGGACGATAACCTGTGCCGGTTCAGCACTTGTCGATGTGAACATGGTCGGCCTGAGTGTAGTCACCGATATAAATGGTTTTTATAGTGCCACAGTTGACTCTGGCTGGAGTGGGGTAGGTACACCGGCCAAAGATGATTACACCTTTGACCCGAACAGCAGGTCATACATTAACGTTACCACCGACCAGGTAAACCAGGATTACGATGCACTGCCCTGGGATCATTTTGATGATGCCAGGAGAAGTAGTATGTGGTGGTCTGTAGCAGATGGTGATACTGCATTGGCCTGGCTGGACGAGGATACAAACAACCTGAACATGAGAGCTTTTGGATTGCCTCCTTCTTGTGTAGGCCATTGGAAGATGGATGATAACGCGGCTAATCCGACAGTTGTAGATGATTCAGGTAACGGAAACGATGGGACCGCGCAGCAGAACACGGATATACTGCATACCACGGGGAAGATAGATGGAGCGTTGACTTTCAACGGGACTTCCGATTGTGCAGATGTAGGCGATGTTGTAGGCCCGGGGGCATATACGAAAGTTGCCTGGGTCAAAAGAGATGCGGGAGACTACTACAATAATATAGTTTCTTCCGGAGACGTCTGGTCTCACGCTATTTATGCTCCGTACACTCAGTCTTTCAGGCTTTGTGCAGGGCATGAACATCCTTTTAATCAGGTTCAGGATAGCGTGCCGCTGGATGTAAACGTTTGGTATCAGGTTGCGGTTACCTTCGACCCCAATGTTAGTTTGGGGAGGATGGTTTTGTACAAGGATGGCGTTCAGGTGGACGACGCCAATAATGTTCCGACCCATTCTGCCAGCACAAGCACTTACATTGGAAGATTTGTTTCCGGCTATTGGATGAATGGTGCGATTGACAACGTGATGATATTCAACAGAGCGCTAACGACGGAAGAGATAGCAGACTTGTATGCTGAGGATACGAAACCGGAGGTTGATTGGGCTGCTTTGGCTTCTTCCTGCACGGGCCATTGGAGGATGAATGACAATGTGGCTAATCCGACAGTTGTAGATGATTCAGGTAACGGAAACGATGGGACCGCGCAGCAGAACACGGATATACTGCATACCACGGGGAAGATAGATGGAGCGTTGACTTTCAACGGGACTTCCGATTGTGCAGATGTAGGCGATGTTGTAGGCCCGGGGGCATATACGAAAGTTGCCTGGGTCAAAAGAGATGCGGGAGACTACTACAATAATATAGTTTCTTCCGGAGACGTCTGGTCTCACGCTATTTATGCTCCGTACACTCAGTCTTTCAGGCTTTGTGCAGGGCATGAACATCCTTTTAATCAGGTTCAGGATAGCGTGCCGCTGGATGTAAACGTTTGGTATCAGGTTGCGGTTACCTTCGACCCCAATGTTAGTTTGGGGAGGATGGTTTTGTACAAGGATGGCGTTCAGGTGGACGACGCCAATAATGTTCCGACCCATTCTGCCAGCACAAGCACTTACATTGGAAGATTTGTTTCCGGCTATTGGATGAATGGTGCGATTGACAACGTGATGATATTCAACAGAGCACTAACCACTGAAGAAATAGAAGCTTTGTATAACGAGGGAAATGGAACAGAGACCCTTTCCAGTGACTCTCATCAGGCGCACTATGTGGCCAATGGCTGGAGCTTTGATGTTGCCGAAGACCTTGAAGTCAAAGTGGACTTCCATCACAGCGATGTCAGTATGGCAGATGGCTGGGTCGGAATGAGTGTCGGAGACGATGTCAATTATGTTTCGATATCAGCCGGAGCCGACAGCAATGGTTCGTACTTCTACTACGAGGCGGTTGTTGACGGCAATTTGGTATCCGAGCGGGAGGCCAGGATTGTTGATGACGGGACGCTGTATGTGTCGTACGATGCCACCTTGAGAGAGTTTTACCTGAGTCACAAGGGCTTCGGCAGCGAAAATGCCTACGTCTGGCAGACATCCAACCCGTTGCAAGGTCAATGGGCATTTCCGGTTGATGTGTCTATTGGCGGCGGTTCTTCCGGTGCCGCTCTCAGCCCAGGCGAAGCCTATCTCGATAACTTTGAGATGGCCAAAGCAACACTTCTTGGCTGGCCGCCAGCAACGGACATTGATGGTAATGGTTTCATTGAGTTGTACGACCTTGTGATAATGTGTGGAAATTGGCTTGATACCGGCGCCGGCGATATCGATAATGATGGGGATGTGGACTTCATCGATTTCGCCGAGCTTGGCCTGGCCTGGTAGGTTTTTAATAGAAGGATTGAATGGCAACATGGCCTGTGTGGGAATGCTTGTACACAGGCCATTTTGTTCTCATGGCATTTTTCACTAACGGTTATGCAAAAAAGCAGAGATTTATCATTCGATGCATTCAGGGGACTTGCGATAATTGCTGTCGTCGCAATTCATGCCATCTACCTTGGCGGCTCTCCTTATAAGCTTGGATTTCTTCATTATCGTCAATTATTAAATTTTGCCGTTCCAGTATTTTTTTTCATGTCAGGATACTGGTCTTCAAAGAAAACGATTGAATCATTAGAGGACTATAAAACTTTTCTGACGAGAAGGATTTCGCGACTTCTTGTCCCATATTTGTTTTGGTCGTCTATTTTGCTTGGGTATTCGGTTATCAAGACAAGTAACATTAACGGATACAAAATAATATTCAGTCTCTTAACAGGGGGGGCATGCATGGGCTATTACTTTGTCATACCGCTTGCTCAACTTTATATTATGACTCCCCTTTTTCAGTATATTAATCGCAAGTTACATGGATATGCATTGATATTAGTTCTCATATTCAATATAGTAACTTTATTGCTTTTGTACCTTTCGAGATTGTTCAACGTTATCTGGCATCTTCCAATTGCATTACCCTTTTATTCTTGGATTATTTACTACGAAATCGGTTTATTTGCGGGAGACCGCTATAAGGAGGTGCTTACCACCAAAAAAATGCGTCTTTGTATTTTGCCCGCTATATTAGTTTCCGGGCTGATTTCGGTGCTGGAAGCGGCAATTATACTGTCAAAATACGACAACCCGAATCTTGCAACTTCCCCCGTAAAGTATTCTTCCTTTTTATATTCTGTCTGTGTCATTTTTGGGTTTCTTTCCGGAAGAGAATATTTTAGACATTTACCAAGACTGTTAAGCACAATTGGCTGTTATTCCTTCGGGATATATTTTATACACATAATTATTCTCGGCCAGGTTGTTAAGATCTTTCAAGAATTCAATGTAATCTGTTCATTTCAGCCGTTGTACCAACTTATGCTTGTTGTGGTTACAATACCGATATGTCTTGCTCTGATTATTACTACCCGAAAGTTGCTCCCAGAACCTGTTTGCAGTAAAATTCTGGGTTTCTAAGGTTGTGGTGGGCATTTAAGGTGTGTTTTTCGGGCGGTGTAGAGCAGATAAGCTGACGCTGGCGTTGGCTGTGAGTTTGAGGAGATGTGATGACAATGGCGGTTCCCAGTCGAAAGCGAGTACCGAAGTTAATCCTGCCAGTTGTGGTGTTCCTGGTTTTCTCGGCCCCGCTCCCGGCCGCGGATGCTGTAAAAATAATGCCTTTAGGCGATTCTATAACGAGGGGCTGGTACGGTTCTATATACTACTGGGGTTATCGTCAACCTTTATACGTTAATCTCACAAACGGCGGTTATGACTTTGATTTTGTCGGGAGCCAGGCTCTTGGTAGTTTCCCAGACCCGGACCATGAGGGACATGACGGATGGGGCGCCGACCAGATTCTTGCGAATTTATCGACTTACCTGAGTGCGCATACACCTGATATCATTCTACTTCATATTGGAACTAACGACATCACGTATGGAAATCAAGATGTTAATGAAGTTAATGATATTTTGGCTACTATCGACGACTATAGTGAAAGTGCCACTGTTATTTTGGCTCTTATAATCAATAGAAACCCCTATAATTCTGCAACAACACAGTTTAACGAGGATGTAAATAATATGGCTCTGAACCGTATTGCCAGCGGAGATGATATTATTATCGTAGATATGGAAAGTGCGTTAAACTACCCCACTGATATAAACTGGGACGGCCTGCATCCCAACGACAGCGGCTACGCAAAGATGGCAGAGGTTTGGTATAACGCTTTGGTCGATTGCTTGGTCGCCCAGAGAACGCTGACATGCTCATCTGCATCCGGCGGTGACGTAACGGATCCAGGTGAAGGGTCGTTCGATTACGACCACAACACCGATGTGAATCTGGTAGCGACTATCGATTTGGGCTACCACTTCGTCAACTGGACGGGTACAGCCGTAGATGCGGGCAGGGTGGCCGGTCCTAACTCAACTACGACGCTGGTAACAATGGATGCTGATTACACCGTGGTAGCTAACTTTGCCATCCACCAGAGCGCCGTCTTCGGCTGCATTACCGAACCTGATGCCAACATACCTGTCGAGGGTGTGTTTGTAGATGTAAACAATGGTGGCGGTTCAGACACAACCGACGCCAATGGTTACTACCAATTAACGGTAGATTACGGGTGGTCAGGTACGGTTGACCCAAATAAAACAGGTTATACGTTCGAGCCGAACGGTATAGAGTACAATAATGTTACCACCGACCAGAACGATAACTACACCGCGATACTGGATACTTTCATCATCTCCGGCTACGCTGTTGATTCTGAAATGTTGGCACCGCTCGAGGATGTATTAGTATCACCGGACAATGATGGAGGTCCGTTTACAAGTAGATATTACGGCGGTGGCCATGATACAACTGATGTTAACGGATATTACGAGGTGCTGGTCGACTACAACTGGTCCGGCAATGCTGTGCCCTCCAAATATGTTTATGCTTTTGAGCCGAGCAGTATAACCTATGCTGATGTTACTGAAGACGAGGCAGAGGAGCAGGATTATGTCGGCACGCTGTTGACATATACAATTACAGGCTACATTGAAAATTCCTGTGAGGTGCCAATAGAAGGAGTACTGGTAGATGCGAACAATGGCGGCACCTCAAACATAACCGATGCCAACGGCTACTACGAGGTTTGGGTCGCCGAGAACTGGTCCGGTACAGTTACGCCCGGTAAAGCCCATTACACGTTCGACCCAAGCAGCAGAGCATACACCGATGTTCTCGAAGACAAAACAGGTCAGGATTGTGAAGCAAACAATATTTATGACCTCGACTGTGACGGCTCTGTTGACCTCAGTGACCTTAAAGTGATGTGTGGGAACTGGCTCGGCAGCGGCCCGGGCGATTTCGATGACGATGGGATTGTGGCCTTGGACGATTTCGCCAAATTTGCTGCTGCCTGGCAGCTCCGCTAAAGGATACGAGAACAACTACTCAGCGAGGATTGACCGGCCTGTCGGGAGTTTGCCGCAGGCCGGTTTTCTTGTATAGTGAAACCCACATTGCATATTTACGCCGCTTGCGATGATTTCTGCAAAATTTTGGTTGAAAAATGCGAAGCTTTAAAGATACTGTGTTTATTAGATGGTTTGCAGTCGGGGTGATTAGCTCAGTCGGTAGAGCAGCTGACTCTTAATCAGCCGGTCGCAGGTTCGAATCCTGCATCACCC
>CAZPDW010000013.1:0-6809 GCA_964585535.1 uncultured Pirellulales bacterium | reverse complement strand
GGTAGAGCAGCTGACTCTTAATCAGCCGGTCGCAGGTTCGAATCCTGCATCACCCAGTTGGTTCGTCGCCCGGGGGGCTTGTCGCTCGTAATTTGCAGCGGCTGAGGGTATTCACAGATGTATAATATACCGGAGGCGGTTCGAGCGGCGGATGCGGAGCGGTTATGCGTTGGAATAGGTTTTGAAGACCTTCCGAAAGTGGAAGCCGTAAATGAGAAATGTTACGGCGATGTGTAAATAACGCGGCCGTCTCAGCGACCAGAAAATCAGCTTCCAGTAGTATATCCTGCCTCTGTTGACAATTCCAATCCGCCAGACGGATTTGAGAAGCGCCCTGATGTCGGCGAAGCTGAATTTGACTTTCGTCTTTCGTGGGGGCTTGTAATTTTTAAAGAACGTCAAAATTCTCTCGTAGTAATACTTGTGCGAGTAAATCGTCCTGACGACTTTTCTGTAGCCGTTGACAAGGTCTTCGTGGCTCATTTTGGGGATGAAGTTCATCGAAAAGTCGGTGTTGTCGCCCGTCGGGTTTTTGAGCAGGCGATTTTCTTTCAGCAGCCGGTCGTAGAGTTTTGTTCCGCGAGGGGCGTTGAGCAGTCCCACCATCGCGGTAACGATGCCGGTTTGTTGAATGAAGCGAATCATATTCTCGAAGATTGAGCTTTTATCACTGTCGAAGCCGAGGATGAAGCCGGCCTGGACCTGCATACCGAAACTCTGGATTTTTTTGACGCAGGCGACGAGGTCTCGGCCTTTGTTCTGTATCTTGTTGCACTCGGCGAGACTTTCCTCATCGTTGCTTTCGATACCGACAAAGACGCAGTCGAAGCCGGCATCGACCATCATACGCATCAGCTCTTCGTCGTCGGCGAGATTTATTGAGGCCTGTGTGTTGAATGAAAAGGGGTATTTTCTTTTCTCCATCCACTGGATAATCGCCGGCAGGACGTTTTCTTTGAGCAATTTTTTATTTCCGATGAAATTGTCGTCAACGACAAAGACGGGCGCCCGCCAGCCGGCGGCATAGAGACTTTCAAGCTCGGCGACAATCTGCTCTTTGGATTTTGTCCTCACCCGGTGGCCGAACATTTTGGTGACGTCGCAAAAGTCGCAGTTGAAGGGGCAGCCGCGAGAATACTGGACAGCCATCAGGGCATATCGCTTTTCGTCAAGCAGCTCCCACAGCGGAGTGGGGGTCTGTTTCATATCGGCAAAATCTTTGGAGTGGTAGATATGCCTCGGGCAGCCGTTGTCAAGGTCTTTGAGGAACACCGGCAGGGTGATTTCGGCTTCGTTCAGCACGAGGTGGTCAACATCGTCGTAGTCTTCAGGGATGGTGCTGAACAACGGCCCGCCGCCAACGATGGGCACGCCGAGCTTTTTGCATCTGTCTATGATGCAGCGAATAGATTGCCTTTGAATAAACATCCCGGTTAGAAATACATAATCGGCCCAGCGGATGTCTTTATCACGCAGTTTCCTGGCGGCCATATCGACGAGGCGTTTTTCCCAGTTTTCGGGCAGCATCGCTGCGACGGTGAGCAGCCCGAGCGGCGGCAGAGACGCCTTTTTCGAGACAAACTTAAGGGCGTTTTTCAGACTCCAGAAGGTATCCGGATAGTCCGGATTTACAAGCAGAATTCTCATAACGGCACATCCCCTACTTTAACAGCGCCGATAAGGTATAGCGCGGAAGCAAATCATTATTGAACCGGTATATTATATCGTCCGGGTTGAGTATTATTCTGAAAAAAAAACAGATTTTCAGGATTTATTTCCCCAGGCCCGCTCAGCCGTTCTAAGCGGTACAAGGTAACGGGCCTGGTGATACAGGTTCATTTTGAATCAGATTTTCCACAATGCCAGGCCGGTCCGGTCGTCAAAGCTGCGGATAAATCGAGGCCCTTCGCAGGCGTCTATTATGAACTCGCCGGCAAAAACGATGGTCCCGGGCTGGAGATGTCCGCCAAAACAGGTTCCGTCGGACTCGGCGAGTGTCAGATGGGCGTGAACCATTGGCTCGTCGTCGCAAAGTGATATATTGCCGATGAGCGAGGTTATCTCCATCGGCCTGTCGATATCGAGCGTTTTGTATTGGCGTTTTTGCTGGTCGTAGTAACCCAGCCGGGCCTTTTTGACCGCACCGATTGCCTCGATGCGGCCGAGACGAATATTATTGCTGCGGCAGATTTCGGTCAGTTGCTCCAGCAGGTCTGAACCGTGCTTTAATTTGCCGATAAGGGTTTTTATCATTTTGGCTTCGTTGTACGCCGTCATATTTATCTCCTTAAGCCCAGATTACACAGCCAATAGTAGTAACCATCTCGGATTACATCAAGACCCGAATCCCAAGCTGTCGTTGAACTATTCTGCTGTCAGCTCCGAGAAAACAGCTTAGAATTGGGAGATGCAGCATACTACGCATAGATTATTATACAGCAGAGGCGGCTTGCGGGGATGACGCCGCGGCAGTTTCGCAGGGCCAACAGCAGAACAGGCCGGCCTGCATAACCGCTCCCGCGGTACTTCGGGGCACGGCTCACTGATTGACGGTGCAGAGGTACATCACCTGCGGGGCAGCCAGCTCGAACAGGGAAGTCCTGTCAATTCTCAAGATACTTTTGCCGTAAGAGCCGAACAGCTCCGTAAAGGAGAATGGCTTTCGGTATTCGACTACCTGTGCATTTTCGATTCCCGCCAGCGACAAGACGGTATCGATTGCCTTATCGAGGTAGCCGATGTCGTCGATGAGCTTTTCATCACGTGCCTCGGCGGCGGCGAAGATGCCGCCGTCGGCGAGGCGTTTTACGTCCGCCAGATTTAGCGGTTCTCTGCCGTCGGCAACAATTTGGACAAACCTGTCGTATGCAGGTGTAATTACCTTGTCCTGAAGGTACTTCAACTGCTCGTCGGTAGGCGGATGGAACGAGCTGGGCCAGTCTTTTTTCTCGCCGGACTTCACGATGACCGGCTGGATGCCGAGCTTGTCCTCGAGAAGGTTTTCGAGGACGAGATAACCCATAATAACGCCTATGGAGCCGGTGATTGTCGTCGGCTCGGCTATGATTTTCTCGCAGGCCACGGAACTGTAATAGCCGCCGGAGGCGGCGATACCCCGCATAAAGGCGACCACGGGCTTTCTTTGGTCGTGCCTGTACATTAGTATCTCATTGTAAATCTCGTCGCTGGCGGCGATGGTCCCGCCGGGCGAGTCGATGCGAATAATGAGTCCCTTTATATGCGGGTCTTTGCTTGCGGTCCTGAGCTGTTTGTAGATATCTCTCGCCTGCCGGTCGTCTATTATACCCTGGAGAGAGATTATGGCGATTTTTGCAGTCCGCGGCCCGGACCTTACGACCTGCTCGAGAAACATATCCTGCTGGCCTGCGGCGAAGAGCATGAACAGGCCGACGACCATCAGAACCAAAACGATATTTCCCAGAATCGAGAGCCCGACGACGATTCCGCCGAGAATTTTCCAGCCGGTTCTGGGCCGTTTTGCCTTCGGTGCTGCCGGCAGAGGCAGCGGTTCGGGAACGGGAGTAACAGGCGGTTGTGAAAAGTTGTTATTCTGGTCGAAATCCATTGCAAAATCCTTTCGATGACAAATAGCGCTGCGAGTGAGTTTAGTATTGATTATCCGCTTACAGCCGATTACAATTATTGCCTGACAATCATCGATATGCAAGAATAAACTAACCCTTAGAGAAAAAGGATTGCCCCGTGGACAGCGGCAGCAGATTTGTACATTTGCACCTTCACAGCCAGTATTCACTTCTTGACGGTGCAATTTCGTTCGAGCGTCTTTTCGAGCGGTGCAGGAAGCTGAATATGAATGCGGTGGCCGTAACCGACCACGGGAATATGTTCGGGGCAATCGAGTTTTACACAAAAGCCAGGGCCGCTCACATCAAGCCGATAATCGGCATCGAGGCCTATGTTGCACCGCGGAGCAGGTTCGACAGGACAAAGACCGGTATCGGCGACGCCGCCTATCATCTTATTCTTCTGGCGGAAAATAACACGGGCTATCGGAATCTGCTAAAGCTGGCGAGCGTCGGCTTTACGGAGGGGTTTTACTACCGGCCGAGAATCGACAAGGAAATTTTAGCCGAGCTGAACGCCGGGCTGATTGCAACCAGCGCGTGTTTGAAGGGAGAAATTCCGTCCCAAATTGCCGCCGGCGACGAAAAGTCGGCCCGGGCGACGGCGGAAAGCTACCTGAAGATTTTCGGCCCGGAACGCTTCTTCATTGAAATCCAGCATCATGAGCCGGATGAGCCGGGCGTTCGGCAGGGGCTGATAGACCTTGCAAAAAAAATGGGTATCGGGTTAGTCGCAGCCAACGACGTGCACTTTCTCGAAGAGAACGATTACGAGGCCCACAACTGTCTGTGTGCAATAAGCACGGGCAAAAAGGCCGACGACCCGACGAGGTTGATTTACCCAAAAGATGTATTCCTCAAGAGTCCCGGGCAGATGCGGGGGCTTTTCGCCGAGTCGAGCGAGGCCTGTGACAATACGGTCGCAATCGCCGAGCGCTGCAGCGTCGAGCTGGATTTGAAAACGCGCCACGCACCGCGGTTTGTCACGTCGGACGGTTCGAGTCCCGAAGAGTTCCTTACAAAGCTCTGCTGCGAGAACGCAGAGCAAATATACGGGCAAATCAGCGAACAGGTGAAAGAACGGCTCGACAGGGAGCTTGACGTTATTAAGTCCAAGGGTTTTGCAAGCTATTTCCTTATTGTCTGGGATTTCTGCAACTACGCACACCAGCACAACATACCCGTCGGCGCCAGGGGCAGCGCCGTTGGAACAGTTGTCGGCTATTGCCTCGGGTTGTGCGACGTTGACCCGTTGAAATACGATTTGCTGTTCGAGCGGTTTATGGACCCGCAGCGCAACGAAATGCCCGATATCGACATCGACATCTGCCAGAGCAACCGGGGCAAAATCATCGATTACGTCCGGCACAAATACGGCCACGTCGCACAGATTATAACCTTCGGGACGATGAAGGCCAGGGCGGTTATCAGGGACATCTGCAGGGTGCTCGATGTGCCTCTGTCTCAGGCCGACCGCTTGGCCAAACTGGTTCCCGACTCGCTCCGAATGACCCTCGACAGGGCGCTCGAATCCGAGCCGCAATTGAAACAGGCCTACGACGGCGACCCGCAGACGCGAAAGGTAATCGACATAAGTAAAAAACTCGAGGGTCTTGCGCGGCATGCATCGGTTCACGCCGCAGGGGTGGTCATAGCGGATGAGCCGCTGACCAATTTTGTTCCTCTCTATAAGGCGCCCGGCTCGAACGATGTCATCACTCAATTCGAGGGGCCGATGGTCGAAAAGGTCGGGCTGCTGAAAATGGACTTTTTGGGGCTGAAAACGCTGAGCGTGCTGGAGCGGGCCAGACAATTAGTCAGGGAAATCCACGGCCAGGATATAGACATAGAGAATCTCGATTTGACTGACCCGGCGGTTTTTGAGCTTTTTGCCCGCGGCGGGACAAAAGGAGTCTTCCAGTTCGAGTCGGGCGGCATGCAGGAGCTGCTGATGAAGATACAGCCCGACCGCATCGAGGATTTGATTGCCGCCAACGCGCTGTATCGGCCGGGCCCGATGACGCTCATCGGCGATTACATCGACCGCAAGCACGGCGCCAAGTGGTCGCTGCCGCATCCGATAATGAAAGAGATTCTGGATGAGACATACGGCATAATGGTCTATCAGGAGCAGGTGATGCGAATCTGCAACCGGCTCGGCGGCATCCCGCTGCGGGAGGCATATTCGCTGATTAAGGCCATCAGTAAGAAAAAAGCCAGGACCATCGCCAGGGAAAAAGAGCGATTCATCGGCGGCTGTACGGACAAGGGGCTCAAAAAAAGTCAGGCCCAAAAGATATTCGAGCTTATCAAGCGTTTTGCCGGTTACGGCTTCAACAAAAGCCACTCGACGCGTTACGCCTTCATCGCATATCAGACGGCGTATATGAAGGTGCACTGGCCGGTCGAGTATATGGCGGCGCTTTTGACCTTCGAGATGGGCAACACGGACAAGGTGGTCGATTATATCCGCGAATGCAGCCGGATGGGCATAGAGGTTCTTGCGCCGGACATCAACGAAAGCGGCGTGGATTTTACGCCCCTGTACAGAGAGGCGAGCAACGGTAAGAGCAAAAAAGGTGTTATCCGTTTCGGCCTGGCCGCCGTCAAGGGCGTCGGCGAAAAGGCGGTCGAACAGATTATCGAGGCGCGCGAGCGAGCCGGTCGATTCCAGAGTTTGTTTCACTTCTGCGAAAACGTCGATTTGAGGGCGGCCAACAAACAGGTGCTCGAGGCGCTTATCAAGGCGGGGGCGTTCGACCGTTTAGGCGGCAATCGCGCACAGATGATGGCGGGCCTTGAGATGGCGATGCAAATCGGCTCGGCCGCCCAGACCGACAGCCGGAATGGCCAGTTGAACTTCTTCGGAAAAAGCATCCGCAGCGACTATTCGCAGGACCACAAACGGCTGCCGGCCGTTGAGCCCTGGCCTGAAGCGCAAATGTTAGTCTATGAAAAAGAAGTGCTCGGCTTCTACGTTACCAGCAATCCGTTGAGTCACTGCGCCGAGACCATCAACCTGTATTCCACGGCCAATACGTCTCAGTTGGCCGGCGCCGGCGAAAACAAGCAGATTGTCATCGGCGGAATGATTACGAGGACAAGATATATTCTCACGAAGTCGGGCAAAAATGCCGGCTCGAAGATGGCGGTCTTCACGCTCGAAGACCTCCAGGGCCAGGTCGAGGTGGTTATGTTCCCCGG
>CAZPDW010000012.1:0-24017 GCA_964585535.1 uncultured Pirellulales bacterium | reverse complement strand
AGTATACGCCTATGAATGACCGAAAAGGTAGCATGATAGCTATCCAATCAGAGGCGAAATCGATATGCGACGGAAATTCTCCACATGGAGAGTCGTGTCATCAGATAATGAGTGATGCGGTGATCAGTATTGAAGCACGAGATAGTTACGAAGACGTAATAATTCACACCATGGACTACGACTTTGAACATCTGAGTACTTACCTCGGAACCCAAGTGCGGCATTTCAAAACTCGATAATGACCATAGTAATAATGCGCCCACCCACCTATTATTTATAGACTAATCAAGTCTTGTATGTGTTCGCAGGGGGGGAAGGGATTTACTATTACGTGCAGCGGACGGCCGTCGATGGAGACGGCTCGGTGGCTACATTCGTTTGTAGCGCGGGCCGCCGCCGCCCTCGGGGCAGGTCCAGCGGATATTGTCAAACGGGCATTTCCTCTGGCAGGTTTTGCAGTGCAGACAGTTCGACGGGTTGGCCGGCCTGACCTCGTCGCCAATCGTCTCATACACGCCGGCGGGGCAAAATGTGATGCACGGGCTGGAGAACTTCGGCGTGCACTTATCTTTACAAATTTCGCTGTCTAAAATTGTATGGTGTGACGGCTGCTCCTCCCTGTGCTCGGTGGCCGCCACCGCGGTGAACGTATCCTTGTCGAAATTCTGCCTCGGCTTCAACCGGTACTTGGCCACCGTCATCGCCCTGTAGTCCGGCTCAATATTGAACTTCGGCAGCAAATCTCCCAGCACCGACAGCGGCATACCCTGCAGCGGGCCGAACTTCGCAACCGTCTGGCGGAACTTAGCCGCACTTTTCATTTCCTTGGCGACGTTCGATTTCAATATCAGCTCGGTATATCGCCCGGCGGCCCGCTGTGGCGCTTCAATGCTGTCGGCTATCGCACGTGCCGCCTGCATACCCGAGTCGATGGCGTTGTGCAGCCCCTTGATTTTGAGCATATTTACAAAGCCGGCGCTGTCGCCCGAAATCATCACGTTGCCCCTGCCGATTGCCCCTGTTTGCGGCTCTCGCGGCACGGCGTACCAGCCGCCTTCCGGTATCAGCTTTGCTCCCGCCTCGACGACCGTCCCGGCCTCGATAAACCGTTTGACGAACCTGTGTCCCTTGAACAGCGTCAGCGCATCCTGCGGATTGAAATCGCAGTATTTCCAGTCCGCCCCCACAATCATACCGACGCTCAAATGCTCTTTGACGCCTGCATAGACGATGCCGCCGCCGAACATACCCGGCCCAATCACCGGCGTCCATATCGGATAGCCCATCGCATGAACGACCCTGCCGGCTGTGAATTTCTCGTATTGCTCACTGCTTACCTTTATAAGCTCCTTTACGCCTAACGAATAAAGCTGGTTCGCCTGCCTGGTCAGGCCCGCTTTTGTTACAAACTTCTCCGTCACAAGTCCGTCGCATCCTTCGGCCAAAACGACAAAATCGGCCTTTATTATCTCGCCTTCGACATAGTTCGGCTGTTTATTGCCCTGCTTGTCCAGGCCCTGGTCAACGAGCTTGACGCCCTGCGCCGTACGCGCCGCCTCGTCATAAATAATATCCTGCGCCGCGAAACCATAGAGTATCTCCACGCCGAGGTCTTTGGCGATTTGGCCTAACCACTTCGTCAGCCGGCTTATCGAGACCGAGTAGTCGCCGGTGTGTATCATCTGGCCAAAGCCAAGGCCAAGCAGCTTCGCAAGCTTCAGCGCGGCGAAAATATTGAAAGACAAATGTTTGCCGAGCAGAAACATTACGTTGTCTTTGTCGATTTTAGCATGCAGAACCTCTTTGGCTTCGTCGCTGTCACGCCAGTTCGGCGCAGCGGCATCGAGCAGTGTATGCAGCGGCCGGGGTTCCAGCACGGCACCGGAGAGGTTGTGATTGCCCAACTGCGGCGCCTTTTCAATCACGACAACTTCGCTGGCGGGCCGCAGCAGCTTGAGCTGTATCGCACACGCAAGAGCCGCCGGCCCGCCGCCGACAATAAGAACCTCGACTTTGTTCAATCCGGTATTGTTCGCCATTTCTAAGTTTGTCCCAATGCCCTGACCAACTGCGGTATGGTTTCTTCAACCGTTCCTACGATATAGTAATCGCACTGCTTGAATATCGGAGCGTTCGGGTCGCTGTTGACGGCAACTATTGTCTCGGTGTTTGCGACGCCTATCATGTGCTGAATGGCGCCGCTGATACCGAGAGCGAAATACAGCTTTGGCCCGACCGCGGTGCCTGTCTGGCCGACCTGGTGGACACGCTCGATAAAACCCTGCTCGACCGCGGCACGTGAAGCCCCTCGCTCGACGGACGTATCCAGCCGTTTTGCCAGGGCATCGCACAGCTCGCCCACGAGCCGCTCGTAATTGTCCCTGTTCTGCATACCCTTGCCCCCGCTGACTATCACGTCGGCCTCGAAGTTGACCTGCCCGGCACCAAGCTCGGTTTCTATAATATCCAGACCGACGTCGTCTTTTGTAATGCGCACCTTGTGTTTGATAACCCTGCCCGTCTTCGAATAGTCGGGCTCCAGGCGTTTCATCACACCCGGTCTGGCGGTGGCCATCTGGCTTCGGGAGTTTTTCGTGCAGATTGTCGCCATTACATTCCCACCGAGCGCCGGTCGGGTCTGAAGAAGTATCGCTATCTGTCCCTTGCGCGAGCTGTCCCTTATATCCAGGCCAGTGCAGTCAGCCGTCAGCCCGCACTGAAGCCGGTACGAAACCAAAGGCGCCAGAATCCTGCCCTGTGGAGTGGCCGCAAACAATACTATCTGGGGTCGGTAGGTCTGTATCGCGTCCGCCACGGCCTTGCGGTGCGCAGTCGGGTCGAACTCGGCGAGCAGCTCGTCTTCAACTATGTAGATGTCGTCGGCGCCGGCGGCTGCCAGCTCTCTGCTCGTCCGCTCGATACCGGCTCCAGCCACCACAACGCCGGTGCCGGTCTCAAGTGACTCCGCTAACTGCCGTGCCTTGCCTATAAGCTCGAATGTCGCCGGGTGAACGACGCCGTTGCGGTGCTCAGCCACCACCCATACCTGTCCGGCATAGCTCGGCTCCGTGAGCTTAAGGCCCTCAACCATATCTTCGAGGGCCTTTTCGTGGAATCGAATCTTCGCAGAAGCAAGAATTTTTTCCATAACCGAATCGTCAATCCCGCCGGCATCGGTTATGCCAAGCTCGTCGAGCGTCTCTCTCAGGACGGCAAAGTCCTTGATTTCCTTTGCCGTTGCCTCGAAGGGCCTGTCAAGCATATCCCGCCGGGCCGCCGGGAGAATATATTTTCCGTTCCCTGCGGCGCCGTCTTGCTGCTGTGCCTGGTGTGCCGACGAAATGCTCTGCGCCAGTATCTTTGCCAGAGCCGGCGCATCTTTTACCTGGCGGCAGTTTCGGGACGTTTTGCCGGGCGGAAAAACTCGAATTACGGTGGTTTTAGAGCCCTTTGCACCGATTAACGTCGCATTTATGTCCTTGCTGGACCAGGTAATAATTTCGGACCGGCCGGCCCGGCGAGCCAGGGCAAAGGTTGCGAACAGCGGAAACTCGTAATTCGCGACGGTCAGGACGACAGGCCGATTTTTTGCAGCCACCACCTGGCTGCCGCCGCTGATGATGCGGGTGAACTCAAATCGCCCGCTCCTGAAGTGTGCATCCGTCACGTAGGCAATGCAGGGCAGGTTAAGCTGCTCGGCTATCTGAGCAGGCACCTGGGCGGTGTCGCCGTCCACCGACTGCATACCCGTTACAATGTAGTAGTCTGTTCCGCCGCCGAGTATCTCTTTTACGATTTTACGAATTGCGAATGCGAGGGGATTGGCCGTCGCAACCGTGTCGGCGCCGCCGAGCGCGCGGTCGGTCAGCAGAACAACCTTGTCGGCACACCGGCTCAAACCGTAACGCAGAACCTCTTCCGCCATCGGCGGGCCCATAGTAAGCGCCACTATCTTTGAGCCGGCGTCGGCGCCGAGCTTACGCATCTGATTTGCAAAGGCCAGCGCCTGTGAGTCAAGGTCGTTGATGACGCTGGCAAGACGCGTTCGAATCAGTGTCCCTGTGTCGGGGTCAAAGGCGTTGTCGGTAATCTGTGAAACGTCCGGAACCTGTTTCACTAAGACTATGTAGTTGCTCATTTGCCTTATCCTGCTTATTTACTGCACGTATTTGTCATTATGTCCCAAGCCCCCCGAAGGCCTCGAGCAGCGCCGAAGCGATGCGTCCGAATCGGCCTGCCGGGCTTCGGAACCGCTACCCTGACGGGGCATAAATCGGCCTGTAATACAGCAAAAAACCGTCGAACAGGCCGAAACCAATACTATAGCCGACAAGGCCGCCAAAGTCAAAAAAAATGACCGTGCCGACAGGCCGGGGGGTACGTGCCAAAACTCAAATCCGGAAAGTCCGATTTTTTAGCTTGCCTTGTCTTGCCCGATGCTGTTTAATTACGGTTTCAATTGTGGTGCAAATTCGAGCGTCTTTGATAAGTTGTTTTTTGTGGAGTAAAGTAAAATGGCAGACTTGAAAGCATTGGCTGACGCAGTGATTAAAGGCGACCAGAACTCGGCCGTCGAGATTACCAAAACGGCACTGGCGGAGAGTATGCCGGCCGAAAGTGTGCTCAATCAGGGGCTGATTGCCGGTATGGATGTCGTCGGGGTCAGATTCAAAAACAACGAAGTCTATATCCCCGAGGTTCTTATCTCGGCCCGGGCGATGAAGATGGCTATGGAAATACTCGAGCCCGAACTCGTCAAGGCGGGTGTCGAGCCGGCAGGCACATTAGTGGTCGGTACCGTCCAGGGCGATTTGCACGACATCGGAAAAAACCTTGTCGCTATGATGCTCAAGGGCGCCGGCTTCGAGGTCATCGACCTCGGCGTGGACGTCTCCTCCGAAAAGTTTGTCGAGCAGGCAAAAGCCAATGGCGCTCAGTTGATTGGCATTAGCGCTCTTCTTACGACCACTATGCCCGGTATGGAAACTACATTAAAGGCAGTCAGGGAATCAGACCTGGCTGTGAAAGTAATGATTGGAGGCGCTCCGGTAACTTCGGGCTATGCCGAGAAAATCGGCGCCGACGGTTACGCTCCCGATGCCGCCTCGGCGGTTGACCTCGCCAAAAAGCTTATTGCCTGAGCCGGTTATGCGCCGGCATCTCTCAATTGCCCTCTAAAACAGCGCCGTCCGGCGCTGTTTTTTTTGCGCAGAAACCGGTACAATACCTGTGCAGCCGGCGCTAAAAGCCGCTGCCGGGACGAAATACGTCGGGACAACGTGGTTTGTGTTGAAGGTATGAGGCCGATACGCGACCAAAATCTGGCACAGTTGCTGATGCAGATGCGGTTCACACCGCCTGCGAAGCGCCACGGGCAGCTCGAGGCCGCCGAGCAGCTTTTAACCATCATCGATGACAAAAAAAAATATCCGTTCGAGTTTGTCTGTTACAAAATCACGGGTTACCGCCCCAAAGGCGAAAGCGCCCGGCGTCTTATCAGGGGAAGCCAGCTTGCTGACGACCTGAGGGTTCTGATATGGAAGCTCTCGGGCCGGCTTGCAGCACCCGTTTCGCTTCAGCCGGAAAAGGTATATACAACGGCGGAGCTTGCCGAAGAGCTTGGTGTTTCCACAAAAACCATCGGTCGCTGGCGCAAGAGGGGACTGTTGTCAAGAAAATATCTGTTTGACGACGGAGTCAAACGAATCGGTTTTCTGCGGTCGGCCGTCGAGAAATTTCTCGAGTCGAATTCATCACTGGCCAAAAACGCGGCGAGGTTCAGGCGTCTCGGCAAAAAGGAGAAGGCGGTTATCGTAAGCCGTGCCGCCGTCCTCAGTAGGAACACCAAAATGAGCAGGCGTCAAGTCATCGAGCAGATATCGCGTGAAATCGGCAGGGGGCACGAAACCATAAGGAATTTGCTCCTCAATTACCAGAGGGAAAATCCCCGAAAGGCGTCGGTGCTTAAGCAGTCGCCGGGAGTAATCGAGCCCGCCGACGCTGCCGAACTCTATCGGCTCTACAACCAGGGCGTCGGGGCCGGCGAGCTGGCCAAACGCTTTCGACGAAGCAGAAGCTCGGTTTACCGAATCATCAATCGAAAAAGAGCAAGGGCGCTTCTCGCAACGAAAATCGAATTCATTATGAGCGACGAATTCCCTGAGCCGGACGCATCGGAAAAAATTCTTGCTGGTCGCAGACAAAACGCAATTATTCCGACCGGCAACGCCGGCCGGCCCTCAAACCTCACCGGAAACTCGCTCAGCAGGCATTTAGAGGCGATAGAGAGCATTGCGCCTTTGAACAGGGAACAGGAAATGGAGCTGTTCCGTAGGTATAATTATCTCAAGTACGTCGCGCATCTGGGCAGAAGCGCTGTAAGGCCTGAGCTCGCCTGCGGCAGGGCGCTCAGGAAGATTGAAGGGTATCTCGACCGGGCCGAAGCAATCAAAAAGGTGATAATCGAGTCAAATCTCCGGCTGGTCGTCTCAATCGCAAACAGGCACACGCGTACCGGAGCTAACCTTCCTGAGCTGGTGAGCGAGGGCAATGTTTCTCTTATGCGCGCGGTCGAAAAGTTTGACTACCGCAAGGGCTTCAGGTTCGCCACCTACGCAACCTGGGCAATCTCGAAGGATTTTGCCCGGAAAATACCCGCCGAGGCGTCAAGACGACGCAGAACAAGCGACACAGGCCTCGATGAGCTGCATAAAAACCTTCGAACCGGAACCGCCGCCGGTGTCGTTGCAGTCGAACGCGCAAGGCACAATCTCATCCGGGTCATTGAAAACAATCTCGACCGAAGGGAACAATATATAATAATAAACCATTTCGGCCTGCTCGGGACGGTAATCAGGAAGAAAAAGAAGACCCTCAAACATATCGGCGACGAGTTGGGACTCAGTAAGGAAAGGGTCAGGCAAATCGAGCTTGTCGCCCTTCAGAAGCTGAGAAAGTCGCTGAGTACCGAGGAATTCGAACTCCTGACCGGCTGAGAAGCTCTTGCGTTGTATGTCGCTCTCCTCGAACTTCGGGGTTTTTGAGGTTTTTGGGGTGAGCTGTCCAGATACGGCTTTGCGGTAACCGAAGAAGACTACTGGTGCGGCGAAGCGCATTTCTGACGCTCCCGCCGGTGCGATTACACCTTAGAAGGGTATCGGCAAAATCGGCACGGCAATCATCTGCAGCGGATGAGCTGATTGCTGTCGAAGCCGGCGTGCGGGATGGCTGTTTTAATGTCGTCGATAAAACGCAGGCCGTCCTTCCAGTAGCCGGCGGTCGGCTTCAAGCCGGGGCTTAAGGCGAGAAAGTATCGATTTATGTTATCAACGAGCAGCTCGCGAATATACTTGCTCACCATTGATGCCAGCGAAACGGGCAGAAACCGCTGGTCGGCGGCGACCACAAAATGCAGGCGCATCTGCTTTTGGCCGGCGCCCAGTTGGTAGCTGCTGATTTTGCCGTTTTCGGTGATAACTTTCAGCTCGGCTTCGGGAAACATCATCTGCAGGTACCTGCGATAGTGCGAGCGGCCGCCCTGCCGGTCGATTATGATGTGAAGGTCGTCGCCGCCGAACTTGTCGAAGGCCGACTTTACGAGTTGCGAGGCGGCGGTGAAAAGGACACGGGCCTTGTTTTTTGCGGTCGAGACCATCTTGTTGTAATACGCAACGTCAAGGCACCGGCTGCGCAGCTCCAGCAGGCGGATTTGATGGGCACGCATATCGTTTGCGAGCAGTGACGAAGCGATTTTCAAGTCGGCACTATCGGCGCCGAGCCGGTATTCGCCGGTATGCAGGTACCAGGGATAACGGCTGAGCCGTTCGAGACAGTCGGGGCACAGTTCGGCGACAAGCCCGCCGAGCGTATCCGGCTCGGCGCCGAGGCACCTCAGACAGGCCAGGACCGTGCGCCGAAGATGTTTTATGCCGATGGCCCGCGAATAGGCCTTTTTGCTGTCGGTGATGAGCAGCCGGCCTGAAATGCCTTTTTTCGTCTGGCTGACGCTTTTGCTCAGTACAGACCAGAGGTCCGCCTCGAGCAGTTCGTGAGGAAGGGAAAAAACGCTCGAAGAAACGATGAGAGGCCCGAGAATCGGGCCAAAACCGGCTTCGTCTATTCCTGCCAGAACCGCCATCTGCTGCAAGGGCCTTTTCTTCCATAAGAACAATGCATACGCTCAGTGTAAATATACCGGCAGCCTCAAAAAGTCAAGAGGATGCGGGCGATTCCAACGGATTGGGCTGGCATAATTTTTGTGAGTTTGCACTTGACGGCAGGCGGTTTTGTTGATAATTGAATCTGCATCGCGGCAGAGGGTTTTCACTTATGCTGCGGAATATGTTTGCCGGCGGCGGTCGGCAGGTGCATCAGTTTATGAGAATGCTTTGATTTGAAAGGAGGCCATTATGGCAAGGATAATTCTTACAACAACCATCGTTGTCCTGATAAATATGCTCGTCGGCTGCAGTGGGATTGACAGCGGCAGAGGGCAAATAATGCCTGCCCGCACGAGTACGGTGCTCGGCTCGGCCCCGAGGGTCAAGGTTGCCGGGGCGAGAGAGAGTGATATCGTCGAGCAGCTTGCGGTGCATCGCCAGGCGTACAGACAGGGGCTCGAGTTGCTGACAGAGTACTATACCAAGGCCGGCGACAATATGAAGCTGAACTGGGCCGAGAAGGAGCTAAGGGCCTTGAATGCCGTACCGCAGTACAATTACATAATCGAGGCGCAGGCACAGGGGCCCCGGTTGAAAGCAACAACGTCAATCGCGGAGGCCGACTACCTTTATAACGATGCGCTGCGAATGGAAAAGCAGGCCGGCCAACTGATGGTCGTAAAGGATAAGAACCTGCTTCGACTTACCCTGGATAAGTACAATCAGCTCATACGCAAGTATCCTTCGAGCGACAAAATCGACGATGCCGCCTTTCACGCGGCGGCGATTTACGAGCATTTCAAGGACTATACAATAGCGGTTTTGTACTACCAGAGGACATACCAGTGGGACCCCGAAACGATTTACCCGGCGAAGTTCAAGGCGGCATTTGTCCTCGACAGGTTCCTGCACCGAAGGGCCGAGGCGCTTCAGCTCTACGAGCAGGCACTGGAGCAAATCCAAAGAGCAGGCCAGCACCGGGAGTGGCAGGAATTTGCAGAAAAGCGGGTTCGGGAATTGAAAGGCACTGACAAACAGCAGAAATAGCGACGGCTGAAAAGCCGATTATGTTTAGATGGTGACGGGCCTGGCTGAATGTCAGGCCCGGTTTTTTATGAGCGCAGATGCTGAAGCGATTCGAAAAAAGGATAGCGGAATTTGTCCGGTCGCAACGGATTTTCAAGCCGGCGGATAAGGTCCTGTTGGCCGTTTCCGGCGGAGCGGACTCGACGGCGCTTCTGTATGCTATGTGCGCCTTGAGAAAAGAGGGACACCTGCCGGCAGGGATGGTCTGTGCGCATATCAATCATCAGTTGAGAGCGGCCCAGGCGGACGGCGACGAGCGTTTTGTCGTCGGGCAGTGTGAAAAGTTGGGGCTGGAGGTGGCGACACAGCGAGTGGATGTAAATGATTTTGCCCGGCGGCAGGGGCTGTCCATCGAGACCGCGGCCAGAAAGCTACGATACGATTGTCTCCTGGAAATTGCGGATAATAAGGCGTGCCGCTGCGTGGCGACGGCACATCAAAAGGATGACAACGCCGAGACAATAATTCAGCGATTGGCCCGCGGGACGGGCTTTCGGGGACTTGGTGGAATATGGCCTGTGCGGACCCGGCCCCGGGGGCGGTCCGGCGAGATTCGTATTGCCAGGCCTCTGCTCTGCGCAGGCCGCGCGGAAATCGAGCGGTACCTGCAGGAGTTGGGGATTAAGTGGCGGCGGGACAGAACAAACGAGGATGTAAGCTATCGGCGAAACTTTATTCGCCACCGCCTGCTGCCGGAACTGCAGAACGCCTGCAGCGGGGACATTGCAGAAGAATTGAACGAGCTTTCAGATGCAGCGAGGAGATTTTACACACTTGTCTGCAGGGCCGCCGATAAGCTCTGGCGGCAGAGCAGTCGGCGCAGTGGAGAGGAAGTTGCGTTCGACTGCGGGAAGTTTTCGGCCCAGCCAAAGCCGGTGCGAGTCGAGCTGATTCGCCGGGCGATAGGCCTGCTCGGCGGCGGAGAAGGCGCCCTGACCGCCGAACATTTCGAGAAGGTAATGAAACTCGCGGAGAACACCGGCAGCGGCAGGCGAATAGAGCTGCCGGGCGGTTTTTTGGCACAGCGAGAGTATGAAAAACTTGTCTTCAAAACAAAATTTGTCCCTCGCACCGGATCAAATCGGAACGAACAGACGGTTATCAAGGTTCCCGGCCGGTCGAAGTTTGGAAATTATGTTGTCGATGCCGGTATTGCGGAGTTTAGCAAAGAAAAATTCGCTGATTTCAAAAACCACAAGGCAAGCCGTATAGAGTGGTTTGATTTTGACAAGCTCCGGCTGCCATTAACAATCAGACACAGACGGGCGGGCGATAAGTTTTGGCCGCTGTCCATAGCGGGCGAAAAAAGGATAGGCAAATTCTTATCGGCGCAAAAGGTAAGGCGGCGGGCAAGGGAAAAAATTCTTGTGATTGAGGACGCAGAGAAGATAATCTGGGTCTGGCCCGTTCGGATGAGCGAGCAGGCCAAGCTGGATAAGAGCACAAAGAAGGTTGTGCGGCTGGAAATCATCGAATCGAGCGTGGATTAGTTTGAAGGCAGTAGAAGATGAGGAAAAGTGTACATACGCGTCGAGAGTTTTTAAAAGCAGCGGGTGTCAGTGCGGTATCGCTGGCTTTTGGCCGATGTGGAAAAGTATCGGGATTGTCGGGTGACGGCAAGAGCCGGCCTAACATATTGTTTGCAATTGCGGACGACTGGTCCTGGCCTCACGCGAGTATCGCGCGAGATAAGGTGGTGAAGACGCCAACCTTTGACCGTATCGCTCGCGAAGGGGTGATGTTCACGAATGCCTACGTGAGTGCGCCGTCGTGCACGCCTTCGCGGGGCGCGATTTTGACGGGGCAATATCATTGGCGGCTGGAAGAGGGGGCGAATCTGTGGAGCGAGCTTAAACCGAAGTTCGATGTTTATCCGGATTTGCTCGAGCAGGCCGGTTATTATGTCGGCTTTACAAAAAAGGGCTGGGGGCCGGGCGATTTCAAGGCGGGCGGGCGCAAGCGCAACCCTGCAGGCAAACACTACAAAGACTTCGGGCGATTTATGAGCGCCAGGCCCGAAGGCAAGCCGTTCTGCTTCTGGTTCGGCAGCTATGACCCACACCGGGCTTACAAATGGCAAAGCGGCGTCAACAGCGGTATGCGCCTCGAAGACGTACAGGTGCCGGGCTGCCTGCCGGACTGCGAAACGGTACGCAAGGATATCTGCGATTACTACTTCGAGGTGCAGCGGTTCGACCGCGATTTTGGACAGATTGTAGCGGCGCTGGAAAAAATTGGTGAGCTTGATAATACGCTTATCGTTGTTACCGGTGATAACGGAATGCCGTTCCCGCGCTGCAAGGCGACGCTGTACGATTTGGGCACTCGTGTACCTCTTGCGGTGCGCTGGCCGGGGCCTGTCAAAGCGGGAAGAGTCGTCGAGGATTTTGTGTCCCTGGCGGACGTTGCACCGACGTTTTTAGAGTCGGCGGGACTGAAGCCGCCCGAGGCGATGACGGCAAAAAGTTTCCTGGATGTTCTCGTCTCGGAAAAAGCCGGCCGGGTTGACCCGAAGCGCAGGTTTGTATTGACCGGCAAAGAAAGACACGCCTGGTGCCGCCGGGGCGGGCTGGGCTACCCGCAGCGGGCGATACGGACACACAAGTACCTGTACATTCGCAACTTTAAGCCGGACCGCTGGCCCGCGGGTGAGCCGGACGATAAGCGGATTTATCCGCTTGGGTATGGGGACACCGATGCGGCGCCGTCAAAGACGTATATGTTGGAGCATAAAGACGACAAGAATATGAAACGGCTGTTTGAGCTCGCATTTTTGAAACGCCCGGCCGAGGAGCTTTATGATTTGAAAAAAGACCCGGACCAGCTTAACAACGTTGCGGACAAGCCGGAGTATGCGGATGCAAAAGCGGCGATAGCGAAGGCCCTGATGAATGAACTAACCGCTGCGAGAGACCCGCGGGCGTTGGACAAAGGCGATATTTTCGACCGGTATCGGTATTTCGGCTCGTCGGTTGAGGGCAAAAAGCCGCCTTTGATACCCGGCCGGGACAGGTGAGAGAATTGATTATCGATAAATGATTGTTGATTATTTGCCAACGGCAGCCAAGACACAAAGACGTAAGAAAATGGGACCGAAACACAGAAAGAGGCAATAAAAGCAGTTGGGAATTCGTCTAAACTCTTCTATGGTTCTGTTTTGTTTTTCGGCGTATTTTGACAATTTTTTTGAGGAGAAGTAAGCTATGAATAAGAAATCAATTCAAAAAGCTATTATGCCGGCGGTACTGCTGCTGTGCGTATTGGGGCCTGTGGCGGGTGTTTTTGGTGCCGAAGGCATCACGGGTGACTGGGAATTCAAGATGACGTTTGGCGAGCGTGAGATTACGGCGAAGGTGAGCTTCGTACAGAACGCCGACGGGACACTTACAGGTACCTGGACGAGCCGTCGGGGTGCCAGAGAGCTTTCTGACGTGAAGTTCGAGGACGGCAAGGTGATTTTCGTGCGTTCGTTTAGTCGGCAGGACCGTGAGTTCAAGATGACGTACTCAGGGACCGTCGAAGGTGGCACAATTAAAGGAACGATATCGAGTGAACGAGGCGAGTCGCCGTTCGAGGCGGTTCGGATAGTCGGGCCGGAAGCGGTGGTTGGCGAGTGGAATATGAAACTGAAGATGGGAGAGCGGCAGTTCGAAAGTAAGCTCGTAATCTCGAAAAATGCCGACGGCTCGCTTGCGGGACAATGGCTCAGCGATTACGGCGAGCATGTGGTCAGCGACGTGAAGTTCGAGAACGGCAAACTTACTTTCAACCGCAAGAGCAAGTTCGGCGAGCGCGAATGGGAATCGACCTTCGAGGGTACGGTTGAAGGCAATCGGCTAAAGGGTGCAATCAAGAGTGAACGCGGCGAGATAGAGGCCAATGGTACCAAGGCCGGTGTGAACGTGGTGGGCAAATGGGAGCTGACAACGACATCGTCGAGAGGGACACGAACGCGGATTCTGACGATAAACGAAGATATGACCGGGACGTATCAGATGCGCGACAGAGATGTTCCTGTCAAGGACCTGAAGGTCGAAGGAAACAGGTTAAGCTTCAAGGTCGAGATGACCTTTAACGAGCGAAGTTTCGAGATGGACTTTAAGGCCGAGATAGACGGGGATACAATGAAAGGCCAGAGCACAACGGCCAGAGGAACCCGCGAATTTACCGGCAAGAAGGTTGTGCCTGGCGAAAGTGCATGATTGAGAGAATTCTTGGCGGGCCGCTTGAATTGGGTTTGTTTTGCATAAAAAGTATTTCGTCGTTCGTATCTCGTATTTCGTTTGTTGAGGCGTGCTATGCACGCGGTGTTTTTTATGGCTGCGGCGTTTGGCTTGGATTTGGGCGGGCATTGTTGAAACCTCCGAATTTAGAGTACTGTATAGCTGCCTTCGCCGGCGCTTTACTGTCGGATGCCTTGTCTGTACAATGTCGCACAAACACGCCACAGGACAAGGACTCGATTGAGAAATGGGTGTGACGGGCGGATTTTGGACAAGGCCGGATGGATGATTTGGACCGCAGGGTACTCGAAATGCTTCAGAGCGATTTCCCCATCAGCGAGAGACCTTATGATATTCTGGCCGGGAAACTCGACATATCGACCGAAGCGCTCTTAAACCGTATCAGGCGTCTAATCGCCGACGGGCTTATAAGGCGAATCGGCGCGAGTATGGATTCGCGTAAGCTGGGTTTCAGCAGCACCTTAGCGGCCGTCAGAGTCGATGCAGAGAGCGTCGAAAAGGCCGCCGGCCTTATCGGCAGCTATCCCGAGGTAACGCACAGCTATCTCCGCAATGATGATTTCAATATCTGGTTCACGATAATCGCCCCGGGCCGGCAGGATATCGAACGCATCCTCGCAGAAATTCGCTCCGCCCTGTCGCTCGATGCCGGCAAAATGCTGAACTTACCCGCAAAACGGCTGTTCAAACTCGACACTCGATTCAACCTGCCCCAGTGAGCAAAAGCACCTGCCGGCACATTCATCCCGGCAGTACCAGATACTCGGCGAACTTACCTTCCACTGCCTCTCTCCGTTGCCGCCCGCTCGTGCCCCGTGCCTCGATTCGTTTAGACGCATTTTAATTTGAAGCGCAACGCTTAACTATTTTTATCAGCCCGCCTCCGGCGGGCCGGAGTTTATCGCTTTTAACTACCTGGATAGGTAAGAAGGAAAGACGGCGGTTAAGCCGTCTCTTGCCGGTATAGGTTGCTGCGATGCCCGGGTTGCTCTCCGGCAGAGCCCTGTCCCCCGCAACAACGGAGATTATCGCAGCAGTAGCGGTAAGCTTTGGAAAGTAAAAAAGAATGCCCTCGTGTATCATAGCCCTATCTCCAAAAATAGAACCATTAGCGATTGTAAAATGTAAATTGGGGATTTCGGCTTGCCACATAAAAAATACAAGCCCTTGTTTAGCAAGGGCTTATGAATGGGCGGTACAGGACTTGAACCTGTGACCTCCTGCGTGTCGAGCAGGCGCTCTAGCCGCCTGAGCTAACCGCCCGGTTGTCGGGCAGGTATGATACCACCGGCGAAACGAGTAAATCAAGTAAAATTACTCGAACCAACCGATGGTCGCTTTGAAAGTGTGAAAATCAAAGGTAAAAATGCAAAAACTAAGAGTCAGGAGTTTCGGCTTTTAGCCGGCGGGTCATCAGTTCGGCGATTGCGGTCTGAACGGATTTATTCTCGAAGAGGACCTGGTAAACGGCCTTGGTGATGGGCATTTCGACGTTATATTTTTGGACGAGGCCTTCATAGACGGATTTGCAGGTGGCGACACCCTCGATGACGGATTCGGTCTCGGCCCGGGCCTGCTCAGGCGTCCGGCCTTTTCCTATTCGCTCGCCAAACGAGCGGTTTCTTCCCTTTGGCGAGATGCAGGTGGTGACGAGGTCGCCGAGGCCGGTCAGGCCGGCGAAGGTTTGGGGCTTTGCGCCCATCGCGACGCCGAGGCGGGTTATCTCGGCGAGACCCCTGCTGAGCAGGGCGGCCTTGGCGTTGTCGCCGGCGCCTATTCCGTCGATAATTCCGGCGGCGATGGCAATGACGTTTTTCATCGCCCCGGCCAGCTCTACGCCGAGGATGTCGGTATTGGTATAGATACGAAACCAGGGGGTGTTAAACGTATGCTGAACGCGTTCTGCGAGCGTTTCGTCGGCTGAGGCGGCGCAGGCGGTGGCGGGCAGTTTTCTTGCAAGCTCGTCGGCAATTGTAGGGCCTGACAGGGCGACGCAGCTTATGTCACGGCCGAGCACATCGGCGATTATCTGAGTGGGACGAAGCAGGGTCCCGTTCTCAATACCTTTGGCAACGGAGACGATGGGGACATTTTCGGGGACGTAACCTTTGAGGCGAGTCCAGATACTGCGCATATACTGGCAGGGCACGGCGGAAACGATTAAATCGGCTGCGGCCATAATACTGCGGTCGTCGGAATCGAAATTAACGGCATCGGGTATTTTGTAGCCGGGAAGGAACTTTTTATTTTCGCGCGTTAATTCGATTTGTTTCAACTGGTCCGGGTCATATCCCCAGATTTTTACGGTGATTTTCTTATCGCAGAGGAGAATGGCAAGGACGGTGCCCATTGCCCCGTCGCCGATAATTGAAACGTGCTCGAACATTTTACGATACCGCCTTGCAAATGACGTTAGCCCTTTACTTTTTGTATCCGGCGCCATATAATACATAAAGTTGCCGTGAAAACAAGGTTAGAGTAGTCAATCCGCCACCTTATTAGTTTATCGCAGAGAGCCGAGCGTATGAGCAGGAAAATCGTGATACTTATCCTTGTGGCGCTGACGGCTGCCGTCGGGGTGTGGTTTTTTGCCGGCGGCGGCTTGAGCGGGGCAGAGATACGAAACGTAATACTGATAAGCATCGACACGTGCCGGGCGGACTATCTCGGCTGTTACGGCTATCCGAGGAAGATTACGCCGAACATCGACGCACTTGCCAAAGAGGCGGTTGTTTTTGAGAACGCAATATGTTCAGTTCCGATTACTCTTCCCTCGCACACCACGATGCTCGCGGGCACGACGCCATTGTATCACGGCGTGCATGATAACGCCACGTATCGGGTCGCCGAGTACAACAGGACGATTGCGCAGATTTTAGCCGAGCACAGCTACCGGACGGGCGCCATTGTCAGCGCCACCGTACTTGATTCGGCATACGGGCTGGCCAGGGGCTTTGACAGTTACCAGGACAATATGGGCACCGGTCCGGTGGGCACAAGGCCGGTCTCCCGGCCCGCCGGGGCAACGACACACCTTGCCGTCAACTGGCTCGATGAGCACAGGGACGAGAAGTTTTTCATGTTCCTGCACTATTTCGACCCTCACCTTCCATACGAGCCGCCGGCGCCGTTTTCTTCGCTTTTTCGTGACAACCTTTACGCCGGTGAAATCGCCTATACCGACAGTTGTATCGGACTTCTAATCGACAAGTTAAAGCAGTCGGGGCTTTATGATTCGACGCTGTTGATAATCACCGCCGACCACGGCGAGATGTTAGGCGAGCATTCGGAAAAGACACATTCGTACTTCATTTACCAGAGTGCGATACACGTGCCGCTCATTTTCCGCTTGCCTGGGCAAAGCAGGCAGGTACGCATCAGCGACAACATCGGGCTTGTCGATATTGCGCCGACAATCTGCCGGCTGCTCGGCATTGACGTTCCTTCGGTAATGCAGGGGCGGGACCTCTCGGATTACCTGCGGAAAGGCCGTTCAACACAGGAAAAGCGTTATATGTATTGTGAGTCATTAGTGCCGACTATGTACGGATGCAACGGACTGTTAGGTGTTGTGAGCGGCCGGTACAAATACATAAGCACTACCAGAAGCGAGCTTTACAACACCGCAGCCGACCCGCACGAGCAGAACAACCTCATCACAGCAGAGCCAAAAAGGGCGCACCTGATGGAAGAAGAGCTGGCGTCGCTGCTGGATAAGCTGGCTTACAAAAAGCAGACGTCCAGCCGAACGACTACTACCTCACAGACCCTTAAGCAGCTTGGAAGTCTTGGTTACGTTGCCGCCGGCGGCATCGACGACAGCTTCAGGTTCGACCACAGCAAATCCGACCCGAAGGATTTAATCGAGTTTCACACTCTCAATGCGGATGCGACAATCGCGGTCAACAACAAACGATACGAGACCGCCAAAGCACTTTGCGAAAGGATGCTCACCACCAGGGCCGATTTTGCAATGCCTTACGTTTATCTTGCCAAAATCGCATTCGAGCAGGACAGTAAAAAGCAGGGGTATGAAAACTACTATAAATACTTAAACGCCGTGGACCCCAACTGGACGGAGCCGAACAGGCCTGCCGAGGTCTATGCCGAACTGGGGCAAAGGCACATATATCTTCGGGATGTGCACTCGAGCTTGGGACTGGCCTACTATCGAGACGGCCGGCTCGACAAAGCGACCTCGCATTATGAAGAGGCGCTGAAGTTTGCACCTTATCAAAGTGAGGCACACAACAATCTTGCAATCGTTCTGAGACAGCAGGGCGATTTAGACGGGGCGGTGGAGCAATATGCTCAGGCGCTGCTTCTCGAGCCGGAGTCGTCCGAGGCACACTATAATCTCGCTTTGGTCCTTCAACAACAGGGCAAATTAGACGAGGCGGCTGAACACTACCGCACATGTGTGCATCTCAATCGTGCAATGGAGGCGCCGGTTAATTTCCGGCTTGGCCAGTTGACGTTTGCAAAGGGCGACGCAGCCGGTGCGGTGGAGTATATGAGCAGGGCACTGGATCTGGCTCCGAACCGGCCCGAGGTTCTCGACGGTCTTTCGCTAATCTACGCAGCCGGCCGGGGCGAGTTTTATGACCCGAACAGGGCTGTTGCACTTGCGCAAAAGGCGTGCGAGGTTACTAAATACCAGGCGCCGGCCTATGTGAAGACCCTTGCCGCCGCCTACGCCGCAGCGGGCAAAACCGACCGGGCCATCGAGACCGCGGAAAAGGCCCTGGCGCTGGCTGGAAAGGCCGGCGACAAAGAGCTGGCGGCTGAGCTTACAAAGGACATCGAATCGTACCGCCGGGGCAAATCTTCGCCTTGAGAGAATGAAGACCAGGTATGTATGTGTTGCGCTGCTGCTGCTTGCTCTCGCCGGGCCGGCGATTTGGTTTTTGCTGCCGGTGCTGCGGGCTGGCTGTTAGGAATTTGTATTTCAGACAGTCCGCTTGGGAGCACCTGACGGTGGATTTACAGGATAAATAAAAAACTATCCGCCTTTGGTGTCCCTAAGGGATTATCAATCCTGCCATCCCGTCTAAAAGCGACACTCAATCGGCCCCGGAGGGCATCGGCTGGGGCGAGCGTGTCGGGCCGAGCAGCTTGAGATTGCCCTCTTTGTCAAATACGAGCCGGTCGATGTTGACCGTTCTGTCGCCGGAGGGATGCCGAACATCGGCGTGGGCGTGATAGACGATAAACATTTCTTTGCCGTCGGGCGACGTGGTAATGCAGCTATGGCCCGGGCCCGAGACGCCGATTCGCAGGTTTTTTTTCAGCAGCGGATTGTCGCCGCTTTTGGTCCAGGCCCCGAGCGGCGAAGGCGCCGTTGCATAGCCGATGCCGTACTGCGGGTCGGCGTAGTGGTTGGCCGAATACGTCATATAGTATCTCTGTTTGTGCCTGAATGCGAAGGCGCCTTCGTTACAGCGGGTGGGCGTGTGGCCGGGCGTTACCGAAAGCTCCCATTTTGCGTCCGCCTCGATGCACTTGACCGGCTCGCCGGCTATTGCCGACAGGTCGTCTTTGAGCTTAACCGCATAGATGATTCCGTACAGGTAGCCGGTTCCTTTCCAGGGCTCGCCGACCGAGCCGACCTTGTCGAAGAGCAGGTACGCGGTACCGTCGTCATCGATAAAGATATCGCCGTCGATGCAGGAGTAGCCCAAATCGAACAGAGGTGCGCGGTAGTCTTCGAACGGGCCTTGAGGTTTGTCGCTCACCGCCAGGCAGATGCGGGTCGAGAACTCTTTGCTTTCGGCGGGCTGGCAGCTAAAGACCATATAGAACTTGTCTTTGTAGTGAACTACCTCCGGCGCCCAGTAGGTCTTGCCGCCCCAGGAGTCGTTGGTTTTTCTGTATGCGTACCCGAGGGGTTTCCAATCCACGAGATTGGCCGAGCTGTAGCATTTGAATCCGTCGCCTGCGGTTGTGCCGTAGAGATAGTACCGGTCGCCGTAATGCAGCACGAACGGGTCGCCCATCCGTATTTTACCGCCGACCGGGTTGGTGTACGTTCGCTGCAAAGAAGCCGCGGCGGCGATTTCGAAAAGGCCGGCGACGGCCAGAGCACAATATACGAGAATGAAAGTCGATTTTTGCATCTTTGTATCATCCGGTTACGGTTAAGGGATAAAAAAATTAACGCTGGATTATCTCTACATCTCCGCGGTGAAGTTTCTTCAGCCCGGCCAACTGGTTTCGGCCCAGACGGGCCTCAATCAGGACCTCGCCGTTAAGATAGTCCTGCTTTACGATTGTCCCGTGCGCCCGCAGGAAACTCTGCACCCTGCCGTTTGACTGATTTATGGTCATGCGAAAGACAAGCTCGGTGCCCCTGTACTGCACCAGCACCGCATCCGTAAGGTCATCCAGGCCATAGCCCGTCTTGGCCGATATGCAAATCGCATCGTTGTAAAGTGTCTGGAGCATCTCAAGCGTGCCGACGGCCCTGACGACATCAACCTTGTTCAATACGAGAAGCATCGGCCTGCGGGCACATCCGATTTCAGCTAAAACGCCGTTCACCGATTCAATCTGCTTGAGGGCGTCCGGGCTCGACACGTCAACAATATGCAGCAGCAAATCGGCGTTGACAACCTCTTCAAGCGTGGCCCTGAACGAGGCGACAAGCTGATGCGGTAAATTTCTCACGAAGCCGATGGTGTCGCTCAGCAGGACATCCGCCCCGCCGGCCGGGGTCCATCTTCTCGTGCGCGTATCGAGCGTGGCGAACAGACGGTCCTCGACGAGCACGCCCGCATCGGTCAGCGCATTCAACAGCGTGCTCTTGCCGGCGTTCGTATATCCGACTAAGCAGATTTAGAAAAGCCCCCTTCGCCCGTCGAATTCGCGCAGGCGTCGGCAGTCTATTTTTTTTAGCTCGCCTTTTAGCTCGGTAATCCGCTTGTTGACCAATCGCCGGTCGATTTCGAGCTGCTGCTCGCCCGGCCCTCTTGTTCCTATTCCGCCGACCGCCCCCGCCGCCGTCGCCCCGCCGGCGCCGGCCACCGTGTCAAGGTGAGACCACATCCGCGTCAGCCGGGGGTAGGTATATTCGAGCTGGGCAAGCTCGACCTGAAGCCGGGCCTGCCTGGTCCTGGCCCTGCCGGCAAAAATATCCAGAATCAGCTCGCTGCGGTCGAGGACCTTAACCTCGATTGTCTTCTCAAGCTCGCGAACCTGGCGGGGCAGCAGGTCGTTGTCGAATATAACAACGTCCGCCCTGAATCGCCTGACCCTGCCGGCAAGCTGCTCTGCCTTGCCCTTGCCCACGTACAGGGCCGGGTTTATCGACCGGAGCTTCTGCTGAAATTTATCAACCACTACCGCCCCGGCACTCTCTGCCAGAGCCGTCAGCTCCTCTAAGTTGTCGTAGTTCCTGTTGCCGCCCGGCACGGCTGCAACCAGAACGGCCCGTTCCTTCCTGACCCTAAGCGTCTCGCGTACTTTATCCAACTAACTATCAACCTCCAAAAACAACCGGCACCGGCATTGTACCACATTTGCCGACATCTTTCAATCGAACCCGCCGCCCCACTGATTATTTCGCCCGGTCCTCTGGGCCAGGGTTTACCCGTCGTAGGCGGGCGAAGCGAAGACCCCAGGCGCCTTCGACCCCATCTACTCATTATATCGTTTACGCATAAGAACCAGTCTTTTTTTCCAACCATCTGCTTTACGGTAGGTCTCGGTGTATAGTAGCTTTTACGTCAAGCGAGAGTGTCGCTTCCTTCAAACCATCCCAGCTTTTCAAGGGTTCACGATTCTGAGTACAATCTTCGTTAGAACAGAAGATCACACAACAAATACCACCTTCGTGCTTCGCGCTTGGATAAAGTATTCCATCAAAGTGATTCCCGTCAGCATCAGTGAGTACGTGCCGGAAGAACTCGGTAACAACTTGAGTTGGAACATATTCAATATGCTCTCTTCCATCTTTCGTAATGCCTTTCGTAGAGTCCCAGCCAAAATGGTGCAGGAACCGTAGAGGGCCGCGCTCCTCCTGCGTCTGTCCGTTGAAAATACTCGGGTAGGATGGTATCTTTGTAAAGTCCAGGAGGCGCAAGGCTCTCAAATTCTCAAATCTCCCCACACTTACCACCCGTTTTGGCTTATTCGGGCAATCGTAAACTTCGGCGATCGCTGTCTCCTCATCGGATGCTCCGTAGAACATCGGGATTCCCGCAGGGCTGAAGCGATTCGGGTACTGCGCACGCTGTTGGGTCGGAGGCCCTAGATCAGCAACAGTTGTGAAACGCTCACAACGGTTTAGCCTAGCCCGAAAAAGGCTCTCCCCCGGTCCGACGACTTTGCATAATCTGAATTCTTTGACAAGCTCGCCTATTCGGTAGAGTATCTCGTAAGGCTCTGCTTCGTGTTCTCCAAATGCGGAGACTCTCGCTCTCTGTTCAAGCCGAAAAAACACGTGCCTCATTTTGTGCTTAACGATATCTGAAAACCTGTCCCAGTCAAATCTAAGCTCCTTATCCTCCGAAAGTTGAAACGGATGACGATCACACCAATCAATGCTCGGTAACAGTTGAATCAAATCAGAAAACAGTTCTTCATTCTCGAGCCCTAACTCTATCTCATCAAAAAGCTCGTATGTGTCATATGTAGTTCCTTGCCATCCACCCTCAGCAGATTCCCAAGGTAAACACTCAACAGCATCACTATATTCGCTGCGCAAGGCATCTTCAATGAATTCTCCTACCTTGGATACATCCGCAGCGATCAGTTCCTCCGACTCATTCCCACAGTACGAACACTTCTTCCTCAATGCGTTCTCCGTGATGAAGTCTTTAATAAATTCGTCATCAAAGCATTGTCCACAAACATACTTATCCACTTGCTCTCCCCAAGTTTTATTGGCTTATTTTAGAACCCTCAACGTTTTTTTTGCACTCGCCACCAGCGACTAATGACCAACACCTGTCCACCATAATTGGCGGGCACTTTTAGTGTCCCTAGTCAAGTTGCCTACGTGAATCTCCAATAGCATTCGCAACGTCTTCCGATTTCGAACTAATCTGATTTCCATAGGCCAAGATATCCAGGTTCCGGGACACCGACTTGTATTCTTTGGCTCCCTTAAAAACACGAACGCAGACATCAGACAAATACTTAGCAGCTTGTTCAGGCCGATTTAATAGGTCTCTTACAATCACTCTGTTTTTGTCAGGCAGTGAGATGGCCGCGGTTGCCGTCGTCCTTGCCGCTAACAACCGAACATCAGACACACCGGTACGATTCCTTATTGTTTGAAAAGTCCAGAAGTACTGCGGTTTCTGCCTATATCTGTACCATTTTCTCTCCAACTTGGCGAAAAGCCAATCAGAAAGCTCTTGCCCAAACAGTGTGGCAAGACGAATCACCATGTGCATGTACCGATATTTGTTTTCTTGCAATGAATCGGTTAGAATTCGAGCAAGGTCTCCAGCAGGCATTTTCGCCAACCAATACAAGCAGGGAGCATAAAACTGATGCATGGCCGTCTGGACAAGCAACGGTACCATCCTACCTTCCCCAGTAACATGTTGCCGTTCTGCGTATATTCTATAGTAGACTTCTTCTCCAAGTAAGAATTCGTTGCGACCTTCTGCCAATAAATCATTTGCCTCGAGAACATTGTTGATTTCTTCAAAAAGTCCATCATAGAGTTCCTCATGAAGAAAGACCCCCGCTGCATCATCTTTTGATCGAGTCAATCTAACCGCAGGGGCATTTGGGTCATCTGTGATTCTAGCCACTTTAAGTGTTGTACCTATACCTTGTGCTCCTGGCGACCTGACTCCCACAGGAACCGGGATTGCCACTTCTTTGATGCGAGCTAGAAGTTCTGATCTCAGCATTTCAGTTCGATTTGCTATAATCTTGTGATGCTGGCTCGGTGTGGCGAGGTCTGATTTGGCTCCCTGCCGACAGTAAACAGCATGCTTCTGAAGAATAGTGCTTTTTGAGCCAGTCGCTTTTACATCCACAATTGCTTTTGTAGTAACGTGGGGCATTAGGGGACTGGGAGAAGCATGTATTACCGCGTATATTTTGCGTTTATAGCGAAACTCTCTGTAATTTAGATTTGGTATATCCGGAAATACACACCCATTCACAAGTTCAGTGATTTTCGCGGGATCAACGTGTTCTAGGTCAGCCTTTTCCAACCCGAACCATTTCCCATTCGGTTTCACGCCGAATAGAACGAAGCCTCCATCCGTGTTCGCAAAGGAAATAATGGCTTTGACCATTCTGTACTTTGCTCTCACTGTAACCTTTGGCCCTATTGGAGGGGTCAATTTCCACTCAAGATATCTGTTCTCAGACTTTGCAGACACCAGCCGCTCAATCAATACTTCCCTATCCGACAATGGATCATCTTGCTTTGCCAACGTTGCTAATGATGGTAGACGCTTCCGCTTCACTTCTGATAATCCTCCAGTCTAATCCAAACTAGGGACAGTTTACCCCCAAGGGGTCAACCTATTTTTCTTCTCAATCCTAATACTACAGCGCCACT
>CAZPDW010000011.1:0-24801 GCA_964585535.1 uncultured Pirellulales bacterium | reverse complement strand
GTTGTTGTTCTAAAGTTACTTACCCGCGAACGAACGGGAAATTTCAACCGGGAGCGCTATAAATACGCAGATGACAAGAAAACGGGGCGCCGGAGGGCAGACAATGACGGGTGGGTTACGCCTCCGAACTTATGGCAGCTTCTCTAAGTCAGCCAGGTCATAGTGAGCGTTGAGTAATCTCAAGAACTCTTTGAACCTGCCTGGGAGACGGACAAACGCTCATCGTCAGGGCTTTTTGACGCCCGGGTCCCTGCAAATTTTGCGACAAAGATTGTCGTCGATTTCCCTGTGTCTTGGTATGGTGGACACTCTTTTCATCTTGCGGTTTACGTACACTGTGTGATTGCCGCCTTCGCGGAAAAACTGGCATCCCTCGCTTTCGAGATGGCTTATCAAATCCGCCCGTTTCATACTGCGAGCAGGCCAAAGCGTTCTCTGATTAGCTGCTTTCCGGTATTTTCTCCTTCATTCAGCTGCCGATAGGACTCCAGCACCAGCTCGATGGCTTCCTTAAGATTGAGCTTGGTTTCTCGAAGGGTAGCACCCTGGGTGTTTGCTCCGGGAAGTTCTTCGACATAACCGATATAGCCGTTTTCAACCTTTTCGTACACTGCATTTAATCCGATTCGCATATCCTGTTCTTCCGCCAACAATTACTTATGCCGCCGTTCGCTATGAACAACGTACTACCGGCTCACTGTTTTCTCGCACCACAGAGCACGCGTTTTCAGCGGCAGATGTTTTCGACACCGTTCCCAATCTACATAATAACCGCTGTGCAAGAGCCAGTTAAGTAAAATATAACGTAAAATGGCCAAAAGTTGACAAGCTACGGCCAATAAAGTAGGCTACAAGGCAACAGTGAACTCAATACGTGCGACGAACCACAGGCGACGAATAGATGAATCTGATAGCGGTTGACATAGGCAACACGAACATAAACGTCGGGCTTTTTCTGAAGGGCGAGCAAAAGAGCATCGACTCGCTGCCGGGGGCCAATCAAAAGGCCCTGTCCCGGCTCATCGAAGACCTCTGGCAAAGGATACCCGTTGCCAAACGCTCAAAAGAAAAAAAACGCGACGGTGTCGTCGCCGCCGGCAGCGTCAAGCCGGCGTGGACAAAGCTCGTCCGTGAAATCGTCCGCAACACAATCGGCGAGAAGATGCTTGTCGTCGGCAGGGATATCCCATACCCGATTGAGCTTAGCGTCAAAGAGCCGGACAAGGTAGGAAGCGACAGGGTTATCGCCGCCTCGGCCGCCTACGCCGTCGTCGAAAAGGCCGTCGTCGTCGCCGACTTCGGCACCGCCGTCACCATCGACCTCGTTGACGACCGCGGCGTCTTTGTCGGCGGCGTTATTTTCCCCGGCTTTGAAATCAGCGCAGCGGCTCTGAAACGCAATACCGCTCAGCTTCCCGAAGTCACCGTCACCAGGCCTAAATGGCCTTTCGGCCAGGATACCGCCGAGGCAATCAACTGCGGCCTGTACTATTCGGCCGTCAGCACCCTCCAGGAGGTAATCAGACGATACGCCGAACTAATCGGAACCTGGCCGCAAACCGTCATCACCGGCTCAGCCGCTGCACTTATCAAAGACGACTGCAAGTTCATCGATTCCTATGTCCCGAACCTCGTCGTAAAAGGCATCGCACTGGCCTACAAAAAATACATCGAAAGCAAACAATAGCACATTCAAATTATGAGCGTGTTCGCTGCTGTTATGACTGGCAAGGGCATCGGCGCAATTGCCGCCGTACAACTGTTCGGAAGCTCCTCGCAAACGGTCATCGAGAAAATATTCAAATCCGCAGGGACAAAACCCGCTGAATTCCAGCCGGGCAAAATCCTGTTAGGCACAATCGCCGACGGCGACGAAACAATCGACCAGGTAACAATCGGCTGCGAAGGACAAAACTGCTTTTCCGTCAACTGCCACGGCAACCCGCTCATTGTCGCCGACATTATGAAACTGCTCGAAAAAAACGGCGCCGAGCCGCTCACCGCAGAGCAGATGCACTACAAACTCCTCTCCGAAGACAACACGCCCAACTCAATCGCAATCGAGGCAAAACTGGCCATCGCCAGGGCCAAAACTCTCGAAGGCACGATGATACTTACCAACCAAATCGATTCAGGACTGAGCAAAACCGCAAACCGATGGCTGGAAAACATCGACTCGACCCCGCCCGCTAAAATCGCCGCCGAGGCAGCCGATATACTTGACGCAGGCAAAACAGCAAAGCTGATTATCTTCGGCTGCAAGACCGTCCTCGCAGGCCCGCCCAACACCGGAAAGAGCACCCTGCTGAATCTGCTTTCAGGCAGAGACAGGTCAATCGTCACCGACATCGAAGGCACTACCCGTGATTACGTTACCGCCGCCTGCCAAACAGGCCCGCTCTCCGTTCAGCTCATCGACACCGCAGGGCTGGCCGGGCCAATCACAAAAAATTCCATCGACCTCGAATCGCAGAAAAAAACCATCGACCTGCTCGACGATGCCGACCTTATCCTGCTCGTCCTCGACATAAGCGAGCCCAATACCCAGCTCGACGAACAACTGATTGGCAAACTCGCCGACAGAAAAACGCTCACCATCCTGAACAAATCCGACCTGCCCGCCCGGTTCGACCCGGCTAAGCTGCCGCAATCACTAAGAAATACCGTCAAAATAAGCGCCAAATTCGCCACCGGTATCGAACGGCTCACCAGTCGAATCCAGGACCTCACCGCCGTCGATAACTTTGACCTTTCCCAGCCCGTCTGCTTCACCGCCCGCCAGCAGACCCTGCTCGAACAATTAACAACCGCCAAATCAACAGACACCGCCCGCTCAATCATTAGGCGGTTGTTAAACTCGCCCATCGATGTATAATCAGCAGCTATGGCGGTTCAAACTTCAAAACTAACTCCTGCGATGAGGCAGTTCCACAAGTTCAAGGCGAAATACCCGGACTGCATACTGTTTTTTCGGATGGGCGATTTCTACGAGACCTTCTACGACGATGCAAAGACTTGCTCGAAGGTGCTGGGCCTTACGCTTACCAGCCGGGACAAAGGCGCCAATCCAATCCCGTTGGCCGGCGTGCCCTACCACGCAGTTGAGGGTTATCTGAAAAAGATGCTTCAGGCCGGCTACAAAGTCGCCGTCTGCGAGCAAATCGAGAACCCCAAAACCGCAAAAGGCGTGGTCAAACGCGATGTCGTCCGCGTCGTGACGCCGGGAACAATCACCGATGAGAACCTGCTCGATGCAAAACAGGAAAATTTTCTCGCCGCCGTCTGGCAGAACAACGCCGTCTCAGCCATAAGCTGGGTCGATATCTCGACGGGCCATTTCTTTGTCCAGCCCGTCAGCGAGGGCAGACTGCTCGATGAGCTTCTGCTGCTGGGCCCGAAAGAATGTCTGCTGCCCGACAGCCGGGGCGAGCTCTTCGAGGCCCAGGCGAAACGGCTCTCAGCCGACATCACCCAGCTCACCGGAGCAATCGCTACCGAACGGCCGAGCTGGTACTTCGACCCGTACCAGGCCCGCCAGCGCCTGCTGAAGCATTTCGGCACCGCAACGCTCGAGGGCTTCGGAATAGCCGACACCGATAACGCCCTCATCCCCCCCGCCGGCGCCGTCATCGAATACCTCAACGAAACTCAAAGGACGACGCTCAGTCATATCTGCTCTATCAAAAGAATCAATCGCAAAAAGTATCTGCAAATCGACCAGACATCCCTGACAAGTCTCGAGGTTCTGCGAACCATCCGCACCGAAAGCAAAAAGGGCTCACTGCTCGAATGTCTCGATGAAACGCTCACGCCGATGGGCGGGCGAATGTTTCGCAACTGGCTGTGTATGCCGCTATACGAGCCGGCCGGCATCGAGCTTCGCCAGGATGCCGTAGAGGATTTCAAGCAGACACTCAGCCGGGCGAACGATATTCGCCGGCTCCTCACAGACGTCGCCGACACCGAACGAATCGCCGCCCGCATAAGCACCGCCCGCGTCAACCCGAGGGACCTTCTTGCCTTGGCCTGTACGCTCCGGCTGGTCCCCGAAATTCGAGAAATACTGAAAAAATGCACCGCTGAGCTTCTCAAAAATCTTGCCGAACACTGTGACAGTATGGACGAATTAGCCGGGCTCCTCGAATCCGCTATCGAGCCGGGATGTCCGGCTCATCTTCGCGACGGCGGCGTCATACGCACGGGTTTCCACTCCGAGCTCGACGGCCTGCGCTCTATATCACGCGACGGCCAAAGCTGGCTGAGCCGATACCAGAAAACACAAATCGAACGAACCGGTATCACCAGACTGAAAATCGGATTCAACAAGGTCTTCGGCTACTACATCGAGGTATCCCACTCGGCCGCCGACAAAGTCCCCCCCGACTATGTCCGCAAGCAGACCATCAAAAACGCCGAACGCTACATAACCGACGAGCTAAAGCATTACGAAACGAAGGCGCTCGGCGCAGAAGAAAAGGCAATCGAGCTTGAACAGCGACTCTTCGATGGTCTCCGCCTGCAGGCCGCTAAGTACATCCGCCGCCTGCAAAAACTCGCCGATACGCTCGCGCAGTGCGACTGCCTGACGTCGCTGGCGTATTTAGCGAACCGGCGAAACTACACCCGCCCCAAAATTACCGCCGGCACCGAACTAAACATTACCGAGGGCAAACACCCCGTCCTCGCCGAGACATTAGGCCACGACTTTGTCGCCAACGACGTCGAATTGGGCGGCGACGACGACGTATTGATTATCACAGGACCGAATATGAGCGGCAAGAGCACCTACATCCGCCAGACCGCCCTGCTGGTCCTGATGGCGCAGGCCGGCTCATTCATCCCCGCAAAACAGGCGACAATAGGCCTGGTCGATAGAATCTTCACCCGCGTCGGCGCCTCCGATGAGCTTACACGCGGCCAGTCCACCTTTATGGTCGAAATGACCGAAACCGCAAACATAATCAACAACGCATCCGGCAAATCACTGGTCATCCTCGACGAGGTGGGCAGGGGGACAAGCACATACGACGGCCTGTCGCTTGCCTGGGCCATCACCGAGCACATTGCGAACAAAATCAAATGCCGTACGCTCTTTGCCACCCATTATCACGAGCTGACCGAATTGGCCGAGCTCCTCGCCAACGTCAAGAACTGCAACGTCGCCGTCCGCGAGTGGATGGACGAGGTCGTCTTCCTGCACAAAATCCTGCCGGGCGGAACGGATAAATCCTACGGCATTCACGTCGCCAAATTAGCCGGCGTCCCCAGGCCAATCCTCGACCGCTCGAAGGAAATCCTCGAGCAGCTCGAACAGACCTTCCAGAAAGAGGCCGCCGGCACTCATCTTGCAAAGCACAAAACCACTCAATCCGACCCCGACTCGCTCTTCGTGGCAAAACACAAATCCGTCCTGGATAAACTCGTCTCAACAGACATCAACCGCCTCACCCCCATCGAAGCAATCAACCTGCTTAACCATATCAAAAAGGAAATGGAGGACCGGTAGGGACATGAATACCACAAATCAAGACGGCCCGAGAGCGGGCACAATCTCACTGCTGCCTATCCCTTCGTGTTCATTGTTGCTGCCGATCTTGCCGTCCTCGGCTTCTTGCTTTAGGATTGCCGTCAGCTAAGCAACTACCTTGCATTGCTCCGCAATGTCCTTGATAACGAGGTCATCAGCCGACGTATTGTCCTTGAAAAGCACTAATATCGTCAGCTCGTCTTTGTCTGCCGGGTTGGGCACCCCATGCCAGCAAGACCTCTTCATCATAATCGCCTGCCTCGGGCCAACCTCAAAGGCCTCAATCTTGTCCGGACTGGGCACATCATCGGATGGAGGCGCAACCGGGACCACAAAGCCACCCCCCTGACCGATGAGTATCTCGGGAGTTTTTGTGTGCTGTTCCATCTGCTCGAACACCATCTCATGCTTTTTGACCTTCAGCACGCCAATTTCGACTGCGCCGTCGATACTGAAAACCGCCTGCCGCTTCCAGTAATCAAGTACGTCAGCCGATACCGTCGGCTCTGCCGACGGCGACAAATCAATCACCTCACCATATTTCGCAAAGTCTTCCGCAGTCAGTTTCTTTGCCCTTATCTGCATTCCTGCGACCTCCATTCTGAGTAACTCTGAAACACCAGGATAGTATCCGCTCACATAACTTACCTCAAGCGGAACATAACGTCAAAGGCAAAAACGGAGGTTGGTCTTGCAAATGCGTATCCGTACACTATAATATGAGAACTTGCTAATCGAAACTCGGACGCTGAAATTACGGAGAAGTAGTCATGTCGATTAATCGCCGAAGTTTTATCAAAAAAACAGCCGTCGCCGGTATGGCCTTTGCCGCGCCGTACGTTATTGCAGAGGACAGGGCCGGCAAATACCGCACCGCCCTTATCGGCTCGGGCTGGTGGGGTATGAACATCGCCCGCGAGGCCGTCAAATCCGGCGAATGTAAAATCGTCGCACTCTGCGACGTTGACCGCAACATCCTCGACAAGGCCGCCGCCGAAATAGAGCAGCTCACCGGCGATGCACCGAAAAAATACAAAGACTATCGCGAGCTGCTCGGCAGGGAAAAGCCGCAGATTGTAATCAATGCGACGCCCGACCACTGGCACGCCCTCATTACCATTGCCGCCTGCAACGCCGGCGCCGACGTATATCACGAAAAGCCCATCAGCCATACCATCAACGAAGGCAGGGCCTTGGTCAAAGCCGCCCGCGACAACGGCCGCGTCGTGCAGGTCGATACGCACAGGCGCGTCTCGCATCATTACATCGAGGCCAATAAGTTTCTCAAAGAAGGCAAGGCCGGCAAAATCGGTTTGGTGAAGACGTTCGCAAACTATTACTCGCGCGGCGACTGGAGCCCACCCGATTCCGAGCCGCCCGAAGGGCTTGACTGGGACTTCTGGTGCGGCCCCGCCCCGCTGCGCCCCTATAACAAACGCATACATCCCCGCGGTTTCAGACAGTTTCTCGATTACGCCAACGGCCAGCTTGGCGACTGGGGAATTCACTGGCTCGACCAGGTACTCTGGTGGACCGACGAAAAGTACCCCAAAACCGTCTATTCTTATGGCGGCAAATTCGTAAAAAACGACATCAGCGACGCTCCCGATACGCAGGTCGTCGTCTATGAATTCGAATCTTTCACCTGCACCTGGGAGCACCGACAATACGCCGGTCATCCAATCGAAAAATATGATGTCGGCGCCTGTTTCTACGGCAGCAAAGGCACCGCCTTCGTCGGCTGGCACGACGGATTTGTATTTTACCCCAAGCCCACACGCCGGCACGAAAAGGCCGAGCCAATCCACGTCGAACCAAAAATGCACACGCGCGAGGCACACAATATACCCGAACTGTGGGCCGATTTCATTAAGTGCACAAAGACTCGCTCGAAGCCCGTCTGCGATATCGAAATCGGACACCGTTCGACAAATATGACCCTGCTCGGTATGCTCTCGCTAAAGCTCGGCAGAAGCATCAAATGGGACGGCGAAAAAGAAATCGTCATCGGCGACGACCAGGCAAACAAACTGCTCCGCCGCGATTACCGAAAGCCCTGGAAGTATCCTGAGATATAACAGCAGGCGCTGCTGCCGGGTGACTATTGCTCCTTCTTATCACTCGAATAACCGGCAATTCTGGCCTTGTAATCCGGCATCGCGGCAAGCGGCGCGCTCGGTACCGGCTCGTACCAGAAGCTGCTGCAGCTCCAGTCGTCCTGCCTTTCGTACAGCCCGCTACCGGTCTTGTCGTTGACCTGCCGACTCCAGCCAATCTGCTGAATCGTTACCCGAACATCTTTCTTCCAGTAAATCGGGTCCCTGATGTGCCAGCGGTAGATTGTATTCAAACCGTCCTGCTGAAGTGGGGTTCCACCATACAGATAAGTAACATCCTGCAGACCCCACGATTGGCCGATATAATCCTCCGTCCCCGTGCCGCATATAGTGGGAAACTGTTTATCGCCGTCAAGATAAACCTTGACCTCGCCCTCTCCCCACCAGTTTGGCTCAAGCGTTCGTATGCCTAAGACACAGCCGACAAAGCGCCCCTTGCCTTCTCGCCTGGGAAGTATCTCAAAATCCTTCTTCAGTGTCGTCGGGTTCTCCCGCCGATACATAATATGAAGCCGGCCAAACTCGGCACCCAGCTTATCTCCGAGCGTATAGTCTATGTAGTAGAAAAGCGGCGTGCTCTTCGTCGATTCATTTGTGATTGTAATCTTTGCCCGTTTGGCAAACGGCATCGCAAGCCAGATATTCATCCCCGCCGAGGGATTCACCGAATGTACCGCACTCTGATACGCCGACACCCTGCCGTGCAGAATCCCGAAAAAAGGCCCCAACGGCGACTCGATACTCGGATGCTCTTGCCCATCCCAGTAGCCGCGCACCACAATCCCTTGCAGCGTCTCGACGCTTTTGCTCACCGTCACCCATATATGCCGAATCACCCCGGGCCCGGCTATATCACACAGCGTATAACTCTGGCCCGGCTTAAACTCCTTCGCCGGCTGACCCTTGCGACCAACGCCTAATGTGCTCGCAGCCGTACCGGCCTTGCCCTTCTCGCCCGTCGGATTCTCGAAACTTATCGTCCGGCTCTGCACACCCGCGTCCAGCTCGTAAATCTTCGGCTCATTACCCATCGCAACCACCCCCATCAACAAAACAATCCCGATTACTTTCAAACTCATCCGTACCATCTCGAATCTCCTTACAATCCACACTTGCAAACTTATGGGCTTACTAAAGTCACTGTTCATAATTTTTCCGCCCTCCGCAGTTGCTCTGCCGTATTAAGTGCGATTTGATGCCGCCTGATTCGCTCGGCCGCGCTGCGATTCACATTAGCAGCTAACTGTGAAATGTCGATTCCGTACTCCGCAGCCGCCTTAATCTGACGCTCCGCCCCCAGCTCGTTTTCTAACCAATCGCTATTCTCATGCGTTCCAACCATACCGAAAGTATATCCCCCAAACCCCCGGCCCACAACATACAATTTGCCCGGCAACTCGTGCTGCTCACCTCGCGGTGTACTCGAACCTTTCGAACGGAATCTTACCGCTTACCACCTCGCAAAACGCCCTGCCGTCCCTGACACCGACCGTGCCATATCCCGTCGCCGTGCTCAAAAACGCCCGAAAATCACCTTTTACTCTCGGTTGTAAATAAAGCACCTTCTCAACACCGTCGTATCGCGCGCCGCTTAGTGCGCCAAGCAGTGCATAACTCGACATCGCCCGCGCGTACCAGTGCCCACACTCGTACTCATCGAACGGATTCCGCACCCGCCCGTCGTACCTGTCCCTCGCTACCCTCACAATCTCTAAGCCCTCACTCACCATGCCCTTCATAATAAGATGCGATGCAACCTGGTACTCAATCCCCGTCCACACCTCATTGCTATAGACAAATGGCAGAGACAATTTGCCCCCCTTGGGCCACGTGCAAATCAGCAGCCCGCCGTCATCGCCCATCGCATAACCGGGCCTCTGCGGATTCGCATGCTCCGAGAGGTCCCTCTTCAAATTGTACTTGTGGATACTCCTCAGGTGACTCGCTACCTTCTCCTGGTCAAGAACGTCACCGACACCCGATACCGCTGCAAGCCACGCACCCAACACACCGTCCGCCAGACAGCCCTTACCGTACTGATACTTAGGCCCTTCCTTCTTCAAAAGCTCAATCGCCTCCGGCGTATAGCCCCCGCCAAAGCTCTGCATCTCCAGAGGACTACCCGCCCGAAGTCCCTCCGTCTGTATCTTTTGATAGAAATATTCCCCATCCCAAAGCTCCTCATTCACAAACTTCTCACCTTTGCCGACTAATTCGTCGTATAGTGACACATCCTCTCCAATCACCTTGCCCATGCCAACAGCCGCCTTCAACGCCCCCAAATAAAAGCTGCTGCACATCGGCTCAGGTCCCCAGAACTCAATGTCATACGTATTATGATGCGGCTCGCTCAGAACCCCGTTATGATTCGGGTCCCATGCCTTAATACAGTAGTCTAAGCTCGCCTTTACCTTAGGCCACAAACCCTTCATCCACTTCGTGTCCCCGCTGATACGCCAGTCACGATACACCTTCATCACACACCCCAACTGCCCGTCACTGGCTGCGTGAAAGCCATGTCCCGGCTCGCGTATCGGCAACGGACACCGAAAATTCTGATGACCACGCGCATTTTGACAAACGCAAAACTCCGTCTCGCGAAGCGTCCGCTCTAACGATGGAAACAGATGCGGCACCGCCTGGGCATAATTCCACACATGCGTACATGAGCCCGGACAGCATCCCGCACCCTCGTGGCAGCCCTCCCATGCCCACATCCGACCGTCCTTCTGCCGCAACACCGTCGGGCTTTTCAATATCGTCATATTCGCCGCCACCGCCTCAATAACCTCCGCCGATAACGTCGTATCATAAAAGCACTTGCTGAATTTCGCCGTCTTCTTTCTCAAATCATCATAATTCTTCCCCCAGTACTCGATTACCTCCTCGATACTGCCGAACTTCCCCGAATACCACGGCTGATACCTCTCTTCCTTTTTCTCTTCTCCCGCCTTCACCACACGAGGCCCGCCTGCCTCAACGTTACTGTAGGGCACATACCAGCACATCATCAGCCGAACTACTCTTTCCTCGTCGGGCTGCAGCAAGATTGGTACATATATCGTCGCCCCAGGATTCGGACCCCCGCTTCGCGCAAACTCCTTGTCATAGCTTGCGCCTTCCGCGATGTCCTTCCACACCATCGTGTAACTATCGAACCAGCCACCCCTGAACCACGCCGCGTTCACCTTCGCATCTTTACTCTCCACAAAAGCTGCGAAGTACCCCTCGTCCCATTTCCTCATCCCGCCTCCCGCCGGCTGAGCCAGAATGAAACCGCCTTCGGTCTTCTTGATAACGCCCTTATTGTCCTTAACAGCCATGAAGTTCTCTGCATTGAACGAATAAACCGCTTCTATCCTTTCACCCGAAGTGTTCACGAACTTGTACTCCAGCCCGGCCACAGGCAAGCTCGACGTATCCGGCTCCGGCGGCGTAAACGGACTCCACCCCGTTATCTCCACCTTCAACGGCATCTTCGCATCCTCTAACGTCACCACCCCGAATGGAAACCTCGCCTCGAAGCTCGCCTTACGAAACCTCGGCAGCCCATACGTCGTCTCCCCAAGACCGTTGCCGGGCCCGCCAAATCGTCCTGTCCCCGGGTGAATCGCAAACACCTTCCACTTGGGTACAGGCCCCTCCAGTACGCGTGCGATATTCCCATCCTGCCCCTTCACGCAAATTGCAGAAAACACCCGATGCTCACGAAAAATATCAGGCCGATTCCGCAATGACCAGTGACTGAGCATCCCCGTCCCCTCGAGGCACACCATCCCTGACCCGATACCGCCTAACGGAAACGCCACCCTGTCTAAATTCCCCCCCGTATAATCCCCGTTATACTTATGCCCGCCAAACACCACACTACCGCCGACCACAAGCAAAACAACGCAGCCGATAACACGCGAAATCCCTGCACACTTCATAATCCTGCTCCTTAAAAAAATTCGCCAACACAACGCTCCCATTGTATCCCCCGCCGCCCCATTTGCAAGAAAACTCGAACTTGTGTGCCTCGAAAGCCCTTGCACGCCGCCGGCCGTTGTGGTATAATTCATCCGACAGGGACGAAACTAAAGAATTGCTATTGGAGGAGCAAAATGAAGTGCCTAACACACTCAGCCGTATCGCTGCTAATCCTCGTACTCTCTCTCGTCATCCTGCCGCGACCTGCCCAAGCAAATTACTCCGGCGGCACCGGCGAACCCAATAATCCATACCGCATCGCCACACCCAACGACCTGAACGACATCGGCAACCACATTGAGGACTTTAACAAGTGCTTCATAATGACCGCCGACATCAACCTCGCCGCCTACACCGGAACACAGTTTAATATCATTGCTAATGTCAGCCCTGGCTTTACCGGTGTCTTTGACGGCAACGAACATACCATAGTACACTTTACTTGGTCCAATGAGGGAGCCGGTTATGTGGACTCGATTGGTCTGTTCGCTATGGTTGGGGTCAATGGTTTGATTCAAGACGTTCACATGGTCGACGTCAACGTGTTTGTTGGGAGCAGTGACTTCGTTGCAGGCCTGGTTGGAATGAACAGCGGACGCGTTACAAACTGCTCAGTCACAGGGACCGTGGTTGGCAGCCAGAGGATGGGGGGGCTTGTTGGGTACAACGATGGGAATATTGCGGGGTGTTGTGCAGATGTCAATGTGACTGGGGAGTGGGACGTCGGGGGATTGGTGGGGACGCACTATGATAGCATGATAGTAGAATGCTACGTGAGAGGGAGTGTGTGGGGAGAATGGGGTGTCGGCGGGCTTCTCGGTTACAACGGCAACTCAGTGGTGAATTGCTACTCTGCGGCCAGAGTTAATGGAGTTTCGCATCTTGGCGGTTTGATTGGAGAAGGCGGGATGGCCAGCAATTCGTACTGGGATGTGGAGGTATCGGGGCAGCCAACAAGTCGCGGTGGGGTGGGGAAGACAACGGCGGAGATGAAAACGGCGGACACGTATCTTGGATGGAATGGATGCGGGGAGGTTGTCTGGACGATCAATATGCCTAATGAATATCCACGGCTTGCTTGGGAGAATGCAGAAGGCGAGCCGCTGCCTTTGACCTCCTTGGCCGATTTGCTTGAAGGAGGTGGTGTGCAAAATGACCCTTATCTTGTTCATGATGCAAATGAGCTGAGTCTGATAGGGTTGTTCGCGTGTGAACGCGACAAGTGCTTTCGCCTTGAGAGCGATATCAATCTCGCGGAACTGCCTGGCAAGGCGTTCAACAGGATCGGTCCGGGCTACGATTATGCTTTCGACGGGGTGTTTGACGGGAACGGGAAAATGGTGCGGAATCTCAGTTGGGTGTCTGTTGATGAGTTCAACATAGGTCTGTTCGGAACAGTGGGCCCCAATGGGGTGGTACGCAATCTCGGCGTCACTGCTCTCGACATAAATGCGACACGCCATCCGATAGGGGGATTGTGTGGAACCAACAGAGGGACCATTGTGAATTGCCACACAAGTGGGAGCATGTGGGCGGAAAGATATGCTGGCGGCTTGGCGGGATGGAATTATGGTGAATTGAAACACTGCTATTCGACCTGCGCTTTGACAGGACAATATGATCTGGGAGGATTAGTAGGTTTGAACTTTGGTGGTAGCTTAAACGCTTGCTTCGCTGCAGGTCCCGTAAACGGTGAGAATAATGTTGGTGGGCTGGCCGGGGAAAGCTTCGGAGGTGTGATACGTCAATGCGCGTCAATCGGCGCAATATCAGGAACCGGGCAGAATGCGGGTGGGCTTGTGGGCCTCAACTCGGAAACTGGAGCCCGGATAGAAAATTCATATGCGACTGGCAGTGTTAGTGCCGGCAGATATGTCGGCGGCCTGGTTGGGTACAATAACGCCACTGTGACGAACTGCTATGCCACCGGCACGGTTAGCGGTGATGATTATGTTGGCGGCCTTGTGGGGGTTGGTGGCACTGTGACGGGGAGCTTCTGGGATGTGAATACGAGTGGGGAGCCAAATAGCGCAGGCGGAACCGGTTTGCCCACTGAGCAAATGCAGACACAGAGTACGTTTACTGATGCCGGTTGGGATTTTGCAGGCGAGAGTGTTAACGGACCGAATGAGGTGTGGACCATAAAGGAGGGTGTTGATTATCCGCGGCATACCTGGGAGCTGGTGAATCTTACCGGCGGGTGGTACGAGGTTGACTTCGCCGATTTTGCCGCGATGGCGAACTGGTGGGGATATGATAGTTGCGCCGATGCAAACGACTGCGACGGCGCCGACTTTGACTTCTCCGGCCGCATCGACGAAGCAGACGTCAAAATCTTCTCCGACTACTGGCTAACCGGCATTGAGTAGTGATAGTTGTTAGTTGTGATTAGCTCCGGTGCTATTCGGTTCGCTACCCTTTCTCTTAAAAAGCCACCCTAAAGGTTCAAATGGCTTTTTCGGCTTTTTTACCTTTACCGCCTTGTTACCCATAGGCAAGCTCAGCGATTCGGCCCAGTTCTCCTCTCCCGCCTCTAATGACCTTGCAAAACCATATTTTAAATCGGATGTTCCCACGTACAGTTTCTTGCCCTTATACCGCTGGCCCGGCAGATACTCACCCCGAACCGTCGCCGGATACCAATACCGAGGAAACTCATGGTCCTTCAAACCAGGCGTGATGTCACTTATGTCAACATTATGCGCATTACTCAACCACCGCTCCGTCACCTTTAGCGTTATATCTCGCGTAAGATAATGGTCGGCCCACCACACTAAGTTCGGCTCAGCCGAAAAATCCGCCAGCTCTTTCTCATCCCATCTCGGCGGCACGTACGCATCCAGAAACGTCAGATGTATCGACGCCCTGCTCCGGGCCGCTATCCTTTTCGCCGCCTCGCTAATCAGCCACGACCCCGCTGAATGCCCGACTAAATGAACGTGCCGGAAGTCCTTCGAGACGTCCAGAACCTTTTCCGCTAACATCGGCCCTGCTGCGTCCCGGGCGTATCTCGCCGCATCGGTCGGATTTATACTCCTGGCCTCCGCCCGCCAGTCGAACCACCCGCACACCCACTCGTTCGCATCGACCCTCTTCGCAATCTCAACCGCCAAATCCCTGCACCACGCCTTTCGCTCGAACCAGCCGTGCGTACCAATTACCAGATTCCTTCTTCCGCCCGCAATAAAGTTCCCGTCCACAGCCGCAAAATCGCAGACATTCCCATCGGCCGAATTCAAATAAAGCGTCGGCTGCTCACTCGGCACATCCTCGCCATAAAAAACCCCCTCAAGGTCAAACGACGCATACCCGCACGCCGCCGAACACAAAAAAAGCAAAATACCAAACCGCCTGCTCGTCATATACATCGCCAAAAAAACCGCACCCATTCATTTTACGCCCCCACAGCGCCCATTACAAGAACTCAGCCGGAGCGTCTCCGCCGGCAAAGAGATTTTTCTCAACATTACCTTTGCTCATCTGTATAATATGCCCGAAAGGAATCCTGAAGATGAGATTCATAGCCATCGCACTTATCGCCGCCGCCGGCCTGCTTACCGGCTGTACGAATTCCTACACCATCTACCTCAACGGCTACTGCGAACAGCCCCGGCCGTTCCCCGCCGAGACATCTTTTTACATCGCCGGCGACGTCAGCTCCGACAATCAAATCTTCGACAACCAGATTAAGGCCAAAATCGAATCCCTGCTCGAATACTACGGCTACAAAACTTCACACGACCCGCGGGCCGCCGACTACCGTATGACCTTTGGCTTTATGCTTTCTTCGCACAAAATAAATGTCCCCCGTTATACCGGCTCTCCTGCCGCCGGCTTTTACGACCGCGACGGCGCCTTCGCTAATCTCGGCTACGGATACTACCCTCCATACCTCGAAACAATGTACCAAATCTCCCTCACGCTCAAAATTTACACCGCCGACAAAATCCTCTGGCTCGGCGAGGCCGCAACCGAAAACCGCTATGCCGACAAAAGACAGGCCGTTGACTACCTCATTGTCGCCCTGCTTGAGCACCTCGGACACGATACGAAACACCGCAAAATCATCAACATCCCTCGAACCAATCCCGCCGTCATACACCTGTCGGCATCCCGGTGATGCCCCTCACCGCCATATTTCTCAAAAACCTCTTGAACTCAAAAACCTTTTAAGATAAAAAGCTGTTTCCATTTGAAAAAACTTCTTTGAAAAGGAACAGTCGATGCCGAACTCGTCCAAAAAGACAAAACGCCAAAAAAGCCGAAAATCGTTAGCCACCCGGGCCGTTCACGCAGGCGAGCCGAGAAAAAAATACGCCGACTCCCTCACCACTCCCATCATCCAGACCTCGACCTTCACCTTCGCCGGTACAAAGGCCATCGAAGACTATACCAAAAAGGGAAAAATTCGCTACGAGTACGGCAGATACGGCAACCCCACCGTTACCATCGCTGAAGCTCGCCTGGCAGACCTCGAAGGCGCCGAAGACTGCGTCGTCTTCTCATCCGGCATGTCCGCTATAACTACCACCATCCTCTCTCTCGTTCAGTCCGGCGACCACATCGTCATCACCGACGACAGCTACAAAAAAACACTCGAATTTTGCAAATCCTATCTAAAGCAGTTCGCAATCGAATGCACCATCGTGCCTTTCGGCGACTATCAAATCCTCGAAAAAGCAATAAAGAAAAACACCCGCTTCATCTTCTCCGAATCGCCCACCAATCCCTATCTCAACATCTTCGACCTGTTCAAAATCAAAAAAATCGCCGACCGCCACAACGTCCTGACGCTCGTGGATTCCACCTTCGCCACCCCGCTTAACCAGCGCCCGCTCGAATTCGGTATGGACATCGTCCTCCATAGCTGCACAAAGTATTTAGCAGGCCACAACGACATCCTCGCCGGCGCCGTGTTCGGCCGAAGCGAGCTCATCGACAAAATCAGAAACCTCCACAAATCGATGGGCGGCACCCTCGACCCGCACTGCTGCTATCTGCTCCTCAGAGGCCTCAAAACCTTCCCCCTCCGCGTCAAACACCAGAACGCCTCCGCACTGAAAGTAGCTCAATGGCTCCAATCCCACCCGAAAATAAAAAAGGTCTATTACCCCTTCCTGAAATCTCACCCGCATTACGATGTCGCTACCGCCCAGATGACCGGCGGCGGAGGCGTCGTCTCATTCGATATCAAAGGCACACTCGCCAACGCCAAACGCCTCCTCGACCGCCTCCGGCTCTGTCATATAGGCCCGTCTTTCGGCGGCGTCGAAACGCTCATTACCCACCCGGCCCTTATCAGCTATTACGACTACACAAGAAAGCAGCGATACGCCCTCGGCATCACCGACACGCTCTTTCGGCTCGCAGTAGGCATCGAGGATACCGACGACATCATCGCAGACCTCGACCACGCCCTGAAATAAAAATCCTGAACACTGCCGCCGAGGCCGGCCTACTCGGCCTGCCGGCTGGTCTTCTGCCTGCCATAAAATGAACCGGCCCTGGGAGTCGCCATAGTTATTGGAAGGTCAACCGTTATCTGCCTGGAACCGCGTATTACGCGCGTCAGTCGCTCTCCTGTCACCGCAACAGGCCCCGTAACAAGCTCGAAAGTATTGTAGGTTTTCAAACACGAGTCATAAAACAATGGGTCCTTCTGCGGCAGCACAAACGGCTTGTAAACCTTCCCGTTTTTATCCACATACGATATGTACGGTCGGGTAAACGTAGGATTGCCCCTCTTGCTGCTGAAAACTATCCACCGGCTGTCGCTTGACCACGTACACCAGGACTCGCTCTGGTCGCTGTTAATATCCAGCCGCCGGTATTTATACTTACCGTTTTCCCGACCCGCCTCCAAATCCACAATATAGAAATCGCTGTCCGGTTTCCACGCGGGGAACGAGCCGTGCTCGCACATACAAAATATCAGCCACCGGCCGTCCGGACTGATTCGCGGCACCAGTGAGCTCTGCCCCGTATCCTCAGCCGATATGACCGTCTCCCGCTCGCCCCACTCGTCACGGTCGAGATTGTAACTTACCCGAACTATATCGTACTTTACTTTGTCGTACTGTTCGGGGGGAAACCTGTTTTTGTCCGACCACAACATCTTTGCGCTGCAAAAGTACAGCCACCGTCCGTCCGGCGACCATCGCGGCCAAGTTTCAAGCTGGCTTTTGTCCGCAATCTGCGGCGACGTCTTCACCTGCTTTGAGCCGACTACGTAGTAAACCAGCGCTGAATCCATATTGACCGTGTCACGCACCTCGTTCGAGGCGGTGTGAAAGAATAAAGGCGTACGGCTGATAGTATAAACTACCAGCCGACCGCTCGGGTGCCACGAGCTGTACCCGAACTTCGTCCCTATCCTGCCGACAACGCCGTCCTTCAACAAAAGCGTGCTTGCACCGTATCTGTCGCTGCGAATGCTCAGAAAGATTGTGTTAGCATCGTTGCCGCAAAACGTGTGACAGTTCAAACAGCCGTTCTTGAAAAATCTCCTGCCGAGCACGAGCGATTCGTCGTAGTTACATATCCTGCGCTGATAGACACCCAAATCGCCGTTGTACAGAAGATGCGTCGGATGCATCTTCCTGTACACCAAATAACCGTCAATGTCCTCACCGGCAATTCTGTTCGTAATCGCGGCAAAACGCTTCCATCGCCCGCCGTCGTCTTTCACAAAAATATCAAAATATAAATCCCGCCCGCGGTTCATCTCGCAGAGCCGCCGCCACCTGCTTTGAGAAATCTCTGTCTTCCCCGTCCTGCTAACCACTTCGATTGGCTCGCCTTGTTGCGAGTGTATCCTCACAAAATACTTCAAGCCCTTTTCCTCAACCTTGAAATTCATCGGCGCGATGTTGGCCGGAATAACTATGTCGCTGTAATCGGGATGGATTTTTGCCGGCCGATTCACACTGTCGTATTGCTCGATGACCGCCCTCTTGCCGGCAAATATGTAAAGAGCCGTCCCCGACAATACCACCGGCAAAAAAACCGCAAACAGCAGAATCCACAAACGGACTCTTTTCCGCCGGTTTCTGTCCTGCCGCCCTTCGGCTCTTTTCGTCTCTGCGCTCACCTCTTCGCTCCTGAAAAGCCGTATATGTAATAAAACAAATAGCTGTCCCCGTAGCCCCCGGCAAGCTCATTAAAAGCCGCTTTTTTGTTTGACCTGTACTTTCTGGCATATATGCGAAAAAAATCGCCGAACCGAAATCGTGTATCCCCGCTGATTTGCCGACCGTGCAGGTCCGCCTTCTTCTTTTTCACGGTTTCGTACAGCAGTATCGCCTCTTCGTACAACCTGGGAATCCCGGCGTAATCAAAATCGTCCAGCCGATAAATGTTCTCCGCCACCTTATCGAGCTGACCGGTCAAAAGATAATGGGCCATCAAATACTCGAAAGCCATCCGGTTTTTCCTGTTTGCAGCCAGCAGGTCCGGCAAAATATTGGCAACCGCCGATTCAAAACCCCTGTCATTTTCCACCATCAAGCTGCGAAGCCGCCGGACCTGCTCGTCACTCGAAAACCCCGGCTCCGCGGCTATCTCTTCGAGCCGGCCCTTCGCCCGTGCCCCGTCAAACAATGTCTTGCTCAGAGCACCGAGATAAATCCGGGCCGTACCCGTGTTGCCCTTGACCATATTTACCAGTGCCAGCCGGTCTAAAACGACAGGACGCTCTCCGAAAGTCTCTAAGCACTGAATCAGCTCGTGCTCTGCTACATTTACGTACCCCAGCTCAAGATAAGTATCAAACGTCATCCACTGTGCACAGAATTTGTAGGCCGGGGCAGAGGAAGTCAGCAGAAGCGTGTTCGGATGCTGCGGATACGCAAACATATCGTAAGCCAGTCGCCCCGTGTGATATAGTGCCCTGTTCACCGTATGATTTATAAGAAAACGATGGGGCCGGCCCCTCGCAAACTCAAGCACCTCGGGCCATTCCTGCCGCCGTGCAAGATAATCAACCAAAAGCAGCGACCTCGTCTCACCGTTAAACGAATAAAACACCCCGCCCGCGGACACAGCCAACAAAACCAGCGTACCGGCAAACCATTTCAAAACCGATGCGCCTCTATACCACGACACCATCCGCGACCGGCACCTGAGCAGTTTACCTGACATTTTCCCTTCGGCCTTTTCCCCACCTTCGCTCAAATCCCGCTCCGGGGATATATCCGCCTCGCCTCCGGGCCGGCAAAGTCTTCTCACCAGCAACTCCCACAAACTTAATACAACAAGTGCCGCCGGCAAAAACAGATAAAGCACATATACCTCGAGAAAAACGGGCTTTCGGCCTTCGTAGATGAACATCCTCCACGAGAAAGGCAAAAATCTGCTGAAGGCACCGTCAATGCCGACACCAAAAACCCAGATGCCCTCAATATACAAAATCGCCGGAGCCAGCAGCAAATACAACAGCCCCGACCGCCACCGATACCGAAAAAATACCTCGTAAATCACGCACAGCAGCGCAAAAAGCAAACATCCTCCCCCTGCGATATAGTCGGTAACTGCAAACAAAACCGAGAAGATAACAAGATTCACCGCCTCACTCGCCGTCCTCGCTTTCAGATAAACACATGTAAAAACCAGCCCCGCGAGCACAGCCGTTGCCGTGGTGAACTGATATGCATACTGACTGTAAAGAATGAGCATAAGGATGGCCGGAATAAACCGCACCCAGCCGACCCGCCGGCCCGTCATCGCTTTCACAATCCAATCGACACAAAAAAAAATCAGCCACGCCTGTACCGTAACCACAGCCGCACCGGCCCAGCCGACGTAAAACAACTGCGACAAAAAGCTGCTGATGTACTCTGCAAAACCGCCCGGGTATGAAACGTGCTCTAAAAAAAAACCCCACCCCCGGAAAAAACAAGGAAAATTCTCAATCATCCCTCCGCCCTGATACATAAGACGCAGGTCAACGCCAACCCATAGGTACACATAGAATAAAAAGAAAAAGAGTGTCCCCCGCAGCGCCACCGCAAAGCTCCTGAGCGATATTTCCCCTGTTATAACAGCCATCACTTTGCCGTCTGCCGACCGTTGTCTTCAGGACGTTTCCGAACACAACCTGTTACTTGCCGCCGGAACACAGTATCTTCAACAACTCTAATCCTTCAACGGCCTGACCCATATATTGCGGTACCGAACCGGGTTGCCGTGGTCCTGAAGCGCAATCGGCCCCTTGTCGCCGTGCGGCTCATAAGGCGTAACCGAATGAGGCCCCGCCCAGCCGGTAGAGCCGGCAAGCTCGACATTATCCTGAATCAGCACCCCGTTCTGCAGCACCGTAAACCTCGCCTTGCGAACGACCCGGTTGCCCTCAAAAACAGGCCGGTGAAAAATCATATCGTAGCTCTGCCACTCGCCCGGTCTCCTGCACACGTTCACCAACGGCATAGCTCTGCCGTATAACGCACCGCACTGCCCGTCCGCATACGTCCGGTTATTATACGAGTCCAGCACCTGGACCTCGTACCGCCCCATCAAAAACACCCCGCTGTTGCCTCTGCCCTGGCTCTTGCCGATGACCTTCGAGGGCGTAGCAAATTCCACGTGAAGCTGGCACGACCCGAATTTCTGCCTGCTTTGAATGTACCCCGCATCCTTTACCGTCTCGACGTACCCATTGCCTACACTCCACGGAAAAGGTCCTTTCGGATTCTTCGCACCCTCCCACGCCGAGACATCCTTGCCGCCGAAAAGCACCACCGCATCCGAGGGCGCCGTCCCCGCCTTATCGCCGCAACTCGCCGTCCCGGCTGATGCCACCGCAGGCGCAGGCCGGTTCATATCATGCACAAGCCACCTGCCCGTATCCGTCCTGACCCACTGACGACTGCCGGCCTTTTGCTGCGCACCGCAGCCCACCAACATCACCGCCGACAAAACCACTCCGCCAACCACAATTAACTTCTTCATCTTTTGTCTCCTGTAAAAATCAGTCATTAAACCTGAATCCTTACCGCCGAAGCTATTCAAGAAACAAACTTGGCTTACCTTTATACCTGATGCTCAGCCGCTTGCCAAGACCAAAATCACACACCCGCCGACTACTCCAACCGCTCGCCCCGCTCAATCCAGCAGAGCATATTCTTCTCAATCGCAGTGTTTTGTCGCAGGCAGAAATTTGGTACAATGGGTCTGTGCACAGGGAGTTTTGGGTATTATGCCGAGCAGTTTTAAGATAGTAACGGTTGGGTTGAGTCCCGCCTGGGATATTACCTGCAGGGGTGAATCTCTCGACTGGGGCAAGCACAAGGAAATCAGCCAAACGAGCTGCCTGGCTGCGGGAAAGGCACTGAACATATCCCGGGCGCTTGCCTGGATGGGACAGTCGAGCACGGCCGCCGGCCTGTGGGGCAGCCGGGACTATGACCGGATGGCAGAGGAAATCAGCCGTTTGAAACGCTTTATTAAGCTGAAGATGACCCCTGCGGCGGGTTCGACAAGGCGCAATATTACCGTTGCGGATACGGCTAAGAAAAGGGAAATGCACCTTCGCAGCAGCAGTAAACTTGCTACCCGCAGCTCACTGAACCGACTGGGTGCCGAGTTAAGTAACCTGCTGAACAACCGCAGTGTGTGCGTCTTTGCGGGCGCTATGCCCGCCGGCCGGCTGTCGGCGAATGTGCTTTCGCTCGTCAGACGCTGCCGCCGGGCCGGAGCAAAACTCGTTCTCGATACCTCGGGCAAGCCCCTGAAGGCAATATTGGCTTGCACGAACCTGTGGCTGATAAAGCCGAACACCGAGGAGCTGAGAGAATTACTCGGCGCCCGAATCAAAGACACCCCCGTGTCCATAGCGAAGGCGGCAAGCGGCCTGTTGGACAACGCTTCAATGGTTTTAGTCAGCCGCGGCGCCAAAGGGGCCGTGTTGGTTACGAAAAAGGCAGCGCTTGCAGGACGTGTCACAGGCACCGCCCGCCCGGCCGTGTCAACGGTCGGCTGCGGCGATTATCTCCTGGCAGGTTTCATTGCATCGATGCGGCAGGGAGCCGACGACGCCTCGGCGCTCGTAAAGGGCTTGCAGGCCGCGACGGCTCGAGCGCAGGGCTGGGCCGAGCAAAAAAATTTCAAAGAATCCTGCGGGCGAATAAACGTTGAACTAACAGAATTGTAAATCAAATTGCGAGGGTTTGAGATGCGACGGGCCATAGTTATCAGAACGTTCTCATCCGCTGCTCTGGTCATGCTTTGCTGTGGGCAACACTGTACGGCAGCAGAGAAAGTGCAATACGCGATGAGATTCGAGGCGGGCAAAAAGTATCATCTCAAAAAAGTCATTGAACAAAAGGTGACAAGGGTAATTCAGGGCACCGAGCAGACCGTTCAGCAAATGACCAAGCTGGGAAGCAATTTTAATGTCCAGGACGTGGAACAAAACGGCAGTGCGTGGATTGATTATACGTACACCGAGTCGGCCTTGAAGCTGAAAGGGCCCGGAGTTGATGTGGATTTTGACTCGGCAAAAACCGACAAGCCGGTCCCGCTCCAGGCCATCGGCCTTGCTCTTATATTGGGTGAGAGTTTTTATGTGAAGATGTCGCCGGCCGGCCGGGTTGAAAAAATAAACGGCCTTGAGTCCGTGCTGAGCTCGGTCAGGGGAAAAATTCCCAATGTTCGAGGCAAAGAGCAGATACTGGAGTCGATGAAACAGCAGCTCGATGAGAGCAGGATAACAAGCGAGCTGGAGAGTTTCTTTGCCATATACCCCGACAGGGCCGTCAGTGTAGGCGATTCATGGTCTCGCAGGCACGTGTTCCCAGGGCCAAATGGCCGGATTGTCGAGACAAAATGGCAATTGAAACAGGCCGATGACGCCGTGGTGCGCGTCCAGGTGAGCATAGAGCTTAACTCGAATCCCGATGCCGGGCCGGTCAATATCAGAGGGGTAAAAATGCAGCGCGAGATTTCGGGTAGCGGCACAGGCCTGATAGAGATAAACCGCTCAACAGGTATGATTATTCGCAGTAAGCTGACCCAGGACATCGTCGAGCAGTTGCGCCGTGCGCCGGGCGGCGCTATCCGAAGAAGCCGTACTGCCGGCAAGCCGGTAAAAACGCACAGTGTTATTACCTTTGAGGTAACCGAGCAGCAAACACAGCAAAAACAGGGGCAAACCGCACCTGACAAATGACCCCGTCGAGGGTGAATGTCGTTCCCTATGTCGGCGCGTTCGCAACGGTAATCAGTGCCAGGCCGACGATGAAGAACAAGAACATCAGGGCGAGCAGGGTGTTTGTTCCCTTCGGTGCGGCCCTGAACTCTTTCCAGATAAAAATACCCCACACTGCCGCCACCATTGTCGCACCCTGGCCGAGCGAGTACGAGATTGCGTAGCCGGCCCTGTCGCCGGCTAAAATACTGAATGACATACCCACACTCCAGATGATACCGCCGATAATGCCGATGAGGTGCAGACGCAAATTGCCTTTTTTGAAGTAATCGCCCAACGGCTCGGACCGGCCGGTAATTAGCTTGACGCCGATGGTATTGAAGACAAAGTTCGACAGCAAAAGCCCCAGCGCAAAAAAGACCAGCGCGGTGTACGGCGTAAGCTTACCGGCCTCGGCGGGCTCGCCCAGCTCAGACAGCTCGGCCGGCATAGAAGCAGCCACCCAGCGATAGAAAAATCCCATCAAAATTCCGCAGGCGATTGACAGTACCATCCCTTTTGTCGAGGCCCTTTGCCCCGAACTTCCGAGCCGTCTATAGGCAAGCGCATCCAGAACTATTGCCACCGCCACGCCCGCCACACCGATAAACAAAACGGAGGCCCTGCCCGTAGGGTCAACCCGGTACGTAGTAACCGCCCCGATGACCAGGGCAAGACCTATACCGACCGGGAACGCCACGGCCAGGCCGGCAATGTCAATGGCGGCAACGAGCAGAATATTTGCAATGTTGAAGATGACTCCGCCAAGTAAGGCAAAACCGAGATATTTCCCGCTTGCCTGGCCTATGTCGGCAAAAAAACCGCGACCGGCTGAGCCAATGCTGCCCATCGTCACCGCTAAAAGCACCGTCAGCAGAAATACGCCGATGGAGTAGTCCCAGTAGAAAAGCTGAAACTTCCATTCTTTGCTCGCGAGCTTCTGGGTATTGGCCCACGAGCCCCAGCAGAGCATCGTGACGATGCACATCACCACGGCAAGTCCATAG
>CAZPDW010000010.1:0-25390 GCA_964585535.1 uncultured Pirellulales bacterium | reverse complement strand
GGCCTGGAGTTCTCGGGCCTTGCCGCAAACCTCTGGAGTCAACACCTGATTGACACAGAGGACAACGCCCCCTACATCGCCGAGTTTCAAAAGAACGTTCAGTTCTGTGTTGACCTTGACATTCCAGCCATCCGGGTCGATACGGTACAGCCCCCGACGATATTCGATACTGTTGACAGCGACCTCGCCCTCAAGAGGGTGGTCGAGACCTGGAAGATATGTGCCTCCAAGGCCGCTGATGCAGGGGTTCGCCTGACGTGGGAATTCGAGCCGGGCTTTGCGTTCAACAAGCCATCCGACATCTCTCGAATCGTGGACGAGGTCGGTCACGACAACTTCGGCGTAATGTTCGATGCCTGCCACGGCTATATGGTGGCCGTCGAGGGCGCCCGTCAGCCGGGTCAAAAGGAGACGCTCGCCGGCGGTGTTGTCGAGCTGGCGCAGCGACTCCGCGGCAAGATAAATCACATCCATCTGATTGACTCCGACGGCACCTTACACAATAATGAGACCTCCACACACGCACCGTTTGGTGAAGGTAATATCGACTTCGATGAGCTGCTGCCGGAGCTGGCCAAAAATGATATGGGACACAACTGGTGGACAATCGATATGTGCTTCTGGCCGGACGCCTGGCCCATTACGGAAAAGTGCAAAAAGGCGGTGGATGAATTGAATCAAAAGTACGGTTAAGAAATGAACGGCAATGAACCGGGTATGAAAATTTCAGGAGTGAGCTTATGGCCGGCAAACTGAACGTGGGACTGATTGGCTGCGGCTTTATGGGCCGGGTCCATTCGAACGCATACCTTAAGCTGAACAAGTTCTTCGACGTCGAAAATCAAATCGTGATGAAGTGTGTTTGTGACAGCAATAAGGAAAAGCTCGATGCTTTCGCGGCGAACTGGGGCTGGGAAAGTACCGAAACCGACTGGCGCAGGATGATTGAGAGGGATGATATCGACCTGATTGATGTGTGTACGCCCAACAATACTCATTATGATATTGTGATAGCGGCGGCTGAGGCGGGCAAGATTATCGCCCTTGAAAAACCCCTTGCGATGAGTGCCGCCGAAGGCGAATCGATGGTAGCAGCGGTTCGCAAGTCGGGCAAGCCAAATATGGTCTGGTTCAATTACCGGCGTGTTCCGGCGGCGGCACTGGCGAAGCAAATTATCGAAGACGGAAAAATCGGCCGGGTATTCCACTACCGGGCAAAATATCTCCAGGACTATACTATCAGCCCCGATGTGCCGCAGGGAGGTGATGGACTGTGGCGGCTGGATGCCAAGGTTGCCGGCAGCGGTGTTACCGGTGATTTGCTGGCTCACTCCATCGATATGGCGATGTGGTTCATCGGGCCAATCGAGACCGTCTGTGCGATGACGGAGACCTTTGTCAAAGAACGACCGATGCAGCAGACGGGCAAAATGATGCCCGTAACAATCGACGACGCCTGCGCTTTTTTAGCGAGATTCGAGAATGGGGCTATGGGTACCTTCGAATCGACTCGGTATGCCTGCGGGAGAAAAAATCAGAACACGTTCGAGGTCAACGGCGAGAAGGGCTCGGTGGCGTTCGACCTCGAGACCGCACACGAGCTGGAATACTTCGAGCACGGCGACCCGGTCGGTGTTCGCGGCTGGCGCACAATTAAGACGTGGGACTCAAAACACCCGTATATGAAAAACTGGTGGGTGCCGGGCTGCGGAATCGGCTACGAGCACTGGCATATAAATACTTTGGCTGATTTCGTAGCCGGTATTGAAAAGGGCGAAAAGACCTGCCCCGACCTGAAAGACGCACTGGCGACGCAGTACGTTTGTGACGCGGTACTCGCCTCGGCAAAAAACAAAAAATGGGAAACAATCAGCAAATCACAAGGATAATAACACAGGAGTAACAATGTCTGCTAAATCTATTGCTGCAAATGCCCTTGAGCAGGGCGAAGGCGTGCTTCGGCTCGCTCCGAACTGGGTGCCGCGTTCTTTTTGCGTGCCCGGCCGGCGAATCAAGCTTCACCCGGACGATTACTATGCGCTCGGCGCCGAGCGAGGCGGCATCGACGAGCGGTGGTTCTCATCGACGACACCGGCCGATAACGGGCCGCTGACGGCACCGAATGAGGGCCTGAGCTTCATCGTGTTTGAAGATAAAGGAAAAGTCGAAAAGGTGCTGTTGCGGGACGCCGTCGAAGAGTTCAAGGGACAGTTAATCGGCGACCGAATCTATAACGAGCGCCGCCGCTGGCCTATGTACTCGAAGTTTTTCGACAACAAAGGGGCCCTGCCGCTTCATATCCATCATCGCGACGAGCACGCCAAGCTCACGGGCCAGTTGGGCAAACCGGAGGCCTATTATTTCCCGCCTCAGGTGAATAATTACGGCGGGGATTTCCCATATACGTTCTTCGGGCTGACGCCGGGAACTACCAGAGAACAGGTCCGCCGATGCCTGCTCGACTTTGTCAAAGGGGACAACAAAATCACGAATATCTCGCAGGCATATCGGCTCGAAGCAGGCACCGGCTGGGACGTCCCGCCGGGTGTGCTGCATGCGCCGGGCAGCTTGTGCACATACGAGCCGCAAAAGGCATCCGATGTCTTTGCGATGTACCAGTCGCTTACCGGCGACCAGGTGGTTCCGAAAGAGCTGCTATGGAAGGATACGCCTCCCGAGAAGACCGACGACATCGACCATCTGCTTAACGTAATTGACTGGGAATTAAACGTTGACCCGAGCTTCAAGGCAAATCGCTTTATGCTCCCCAGGCCGGTTCGGCCGGTCGAACAAACCAGAGCCGAAGGTTACATTGAGAGCTGGATATGCTATAAATCCACCGCCTTCAGTGCAAAAGAGCTTACCGTCCTTCCCGGTGCAACCGTCACAATCAAAGATGCAGCCGCTTATGGTATGATTATGATGCAGGGCCACGGCAGAATGGGTGTGTGGGATATCGAAACGCCGACGATGATTCGCTACGGCCGGTTGACTTATGACGAGTTCTTTGTCACCGAGCAGGCCGCCGGGCAGGGCATTACCATTACCAATCCATCCAAAAGCGACCCGATTGTTATGCTGAAACACTTCGGCCCCGACAACCCGGACCTGGATATATGAAAAAGACGGTATTGACCCGAACGCTTTGAAAAGTAGAGCGGCCGGGCGGATGAGGACAGTGTACTTACAGAAACCAATCCATAATCAAGGTTAGCTTAAAGGGGTGCTTGGGAAATGGTGCGCAAATTTTATTTATGTCTGCCTGTAGTGCTGCTGATGATGGTGTTCTGCGGAAAATCATCGGCAAATAACTCATCATCACGCACCGATACCGGAAAATCCGCCTTTACCTTCATCGATATCGCAGGTGCTGCAAACCGCGGTTTTTATGATGAAGTTTCCGGCGACTCGCTCGGCGGCTGGGCTGACTTCGGGGCCTCTGCTTGTTTTAAGCGGATACGACCGGGAGTTCAAACATTTGAGGATGGTCTCGTCCCGTTTAACATTATCGACCCCGCCGAAAATAATAATAAATCCGTTGTTGTATTGAGCGGGCCTAACCGCGAGGAATTATTTCCTCAAAAATCCGCCGAGATAAAGGTCAACTGCAAACTCTCCGAATTGTACTTTTTGCATACAGCTATGTATGTTAAAGCATCGAAAGAAGCCCTGCCCCTGGTCAAATACCGTATTCACTACCGGGACGGCTCGGAGTCCGTCTTTGAATGTAACAAGGCACAGCAGCTCGACGACTGGTGGGACCCGCCGAAAGATATGCCGCGTGCCCTGCGAAGTTACAATGAGGGAAAGTTATGGCTTATCAGCACGCCGTGGAAAAATCCGCATCCTGAAAAACAAATCGAATGGGTTCGGATGGAATCTACCGGCAATGCCATTGCTATTCTTGTCGGGATTACCGGCTCGAACAGCTCGGCCGTTTACGATTCATTTATGAGCCGAATAAACGAAATGATTCGGCGCTATAATGGAAGCGGCCTGAAGATTGCTCTGATTCAAACCGCTCCCGAGGTAAATCAGCAGGTGAATCTGGAAAAAGGAGAAAGGTTTTGCCGGCAGGCGAAGGCGATGGATGCCGATATCGCCGTCTTCCCGGAAATGTACAGCGATGGTTATTATATGTCCGTCGATTTTGACGACCCCTGTGCAGTTAAAGAATGGGAAAATATGGCAGTGGCCACAGACGGGCCGTTTGTAACGCATTTTCAAAAACTTGCCAAAGAGCTGCAAATGGCGATTGTCATTACATACCTGGAGGACCGGCAGGGCCGGCTGCTGAACTCGGCGACCCTCTTCGACCGCCACGGCAAAGAGGTAATAACGTACTCGAAGGTTCACACCCTCGATTTTTTCAAGGTGGAGGCCTCGCTTACGCCCGGAGATGATTTCTATGTGGCTGAGCTTGATACGCGTTTCGGGCCTGTAAAGACCGGCATTATGATATGTTACGACAGGGAGTTTCCGGAAAGCGCCCGGATTTTAATGCTCAAAGGGGCGGAGCTTATCCTGACGCCGAATGCCTGCGGCCTGCACTCGCTGCGGATTAACGAGTTTCAGACACGCGCCTGGGAAAATAGCGTGGTAACGGCGATGGCAAATTATACTGGCAGCCAGGGTTATAACGGCCATTCCTGTGCATTTAATGCCGACGGCAAACAAATTATGATAGCCGGCGAGGATGAAGGAGTATTCATAGCCGAAGTGAACATCTGGAAAACTCGGGATATACGCCAAAACACTTACTGGGGAAATGCCTTTCGAAGACCTCTTAAATACAAAAGGTTGATTTCGACCGATGTCGAGCAGCCCTTCATTCGCCGGAACGCTTTTGGGGAACGTTTTGACCGGTTAAAGCGGTAGAAGAACAAGCTAAAAACTGATTTGGCACGACATCCCCGGAACATTGGTTGTTTTGCATAGTGAACAATTTTCTTAAAAGGAAAAGGGCCGACAGGCATAAATGCTTGCCGGCCCTTAGCTTATCGAACGAGACCGAGGGGACTCGAAGCCCTAACCTTTGGAACGACAGTTCTCGGTTCCGGCTGTAAGTGCTTTGTTATCAAGAAGTTAAATCGCAATTTTTGGTCAAAAACGAGGGTTTTAGGTGGTTAATAAGTGATTGGCAAGTTAAGTATTGTACTCAAACTGACCGGTGGCCAGTTTGAGAGTGCAAAAATCAAAATTAAAAATGCAAAATTGAGGTCCGTAAGGACTCCATAGGAGAATCCGCCTGCGGCGGATAGCTGTTTTTTTAGTATTTTTCGTGATGCATAACATATTAGCGAATAAAAGGTTACGTTAATTTTCGGCTGAAAACCGGCCAGTTTGAGTATTGTAGTAGTTTAGCTCTGGTGACTGGCGCATTTTTGAGGCATATTTTCGGCTAATCAAAGCCGCCGGTATCTGTTCGGTACGGCGGGCTCTTGCTGTTCTGGTGATGCTGGCGTCGGCGATCAGTCCATCACTGGCGCAACAAGGTTTTGATTCGGCATCCTCTCGGATAGGTTTTGCAAGTGAGGCTCTTTCGCAAGGCAAATGTGCGGTTGGATGGGCTGGGAAGTTATGGTTGGGCGACGAATCTAACCGAACAGGAGAGTATCGCAGTTCTGACAGAGGTTGGGATTGAGCCACAAGCCGGCTGGCAGCTTAGCGACAAGGTAACAATCGATTTTCGTAACCGTTCACAGAAAATTCTTATAAAAAGTTCAAAATGCTAAAATAGGCAACTTGCGCTTTTGTATGTGCCCTGTTAAAACAGGTGCATAAATGCAAAGGACCTGATTATCGAGAAACAAGCTGCTGAAATAAAGGCGCCAAAGGCCTTGAGCCCCTGGATGAATGGTTTGTAGTTCAGCAGATAGTACTGCCGGAGAAGATGTACAAAGTAATTGAACATCGTGCATCGACGCGACAAGCTGACTGCCAAAGGTTATCTTCGTTCGATGGAAAAAATCGAAGACGGCTTTCTGATTAAGGTGTGGCGTCCGCCGGAGCACAAACTCGCCAAAAAGTTGGCCAGGCGGCTGAAGATTATTTCAGATTTTTGACTGAACCGGATGTGGAGCCGACAAACACGCTGCTAAACCAGTTTAATCTCTTGCCCACCGCCTATTTTGTGCGTATTATATATCTGACAGCGCCCATGCAGTAAGGGCTGCTGCCTTGTTATTCCGAATCTATCTGCGTTGAACAGGCCGGAAAATCTGTGGCGGAGAAAACCAGCGCTATGAAAAAGGCACTAATCACCGGAATTACAGGTCAGGACGGCTCGTATTTAGCGGAGCTGCTGTTGAAAAACGGCTACCACGTCTGGGGCCTGATTCGAAGAAGCTCCTCGTTCCACACCGGCAGAATCGACCATCTTTATAAAGACCCGCACGAAAAATCCTCCCTTTGCCTGGTTTACGGCGACCTGACCGATGGCACCAACCTCTCTGGTATCGTCAACGAAATCCAGCCCGACGAAATTTACAACCTTGGCGCTCAAAGCCACGTCCGCGTCAGCTTCGATATGCCCATCTACACGGCAGATACGGACGCACTCGGGACGCTCCGCCTGCTCGAGGCCGTCAGGACTATGACAAAACCCGCAAAGTTCTACCAGGCATCGAGCAGTGAAATGTACGGAAAGGTTCTCGAAACCCCACAAACCGAAAAAACCCCCTTCTATCCCAGAAGCCCCTACGCCTGTGCAAAGGCATACGGTTTTTTCCAGACCGTCAACTACAGAGAGGCATACCGCCTGTTCGCCTGCAACGGTATTATGTTCAATCACGAATCACCAAGACGGGGTGAGACATTCGTCACAAGGAAAATCACTATGGCCGCCACGCGAATAAAGCTCGGCCTGCAGAAAAAACTCTATCTCGGCAACATCGACGCAAAACGAGACTGGGGCTTTGCTGGCGACTACGTCGAGGCAATGTGGCTTATACTACAATACGATAAGCCCGACGACTATGTTATCGCCACAGGCCGGACACACTCCGTCCGCGAATTCCTCGACGAGGTATTCGGCTATCTCGACTTGGACTGGAAAAACTACGTCGAGACCGACCCCCGCTATTTCAGGCCATCCGAAGTCGATTTGCTCCAGGGAGACGCCTCTAAGGCACGCAAAGTCCTTAACTGGAAGCCGAAAGTTACATTCGAACAGTTGGCTAAGATGATGACCGATGCCGATATGAAACTTGCTAAAGAGCAAAAATTACTCGCCGACCACGCAAACAAATAATATGACCGAGTTCTTCAAAAAAAGGCGAATAGTCATCACAGGAGGAGCCGGCTTTCTCGGCGGCTGCGTCACCGAATTGCTGCGGGAACACCGATGCAATAATATCCTTGTCCCGCGAAGCAGGGATTACAACCTTGTCAACTACGCCGACGTAGTCAAAATGTACGACGATATGAAACCGGACATCGTCATTCACCTCGCCGCTGTAGTGGGCGGAATCGGCGCCAACCGCCTCCATCCCGGCAGATTCTTCTACGACAACCTGATGATGGGTGTTCAGCTAATCGAGCAGGCCCGCCTGCGTAAAATCGAAAAATTCGTCGCCATAGGAACCGTGTGCTTGTATCCGAAATTCACCCCCGTCCCGTTCAAAGAAGACGACATCTGGAACGGCTACCCGGAAGAAACCAACGCCCCCTACGGCCTGGCAAAAAAAATGCTCCTCGTCCAGTCCCAGGCCTACAGGGCCGAGTACGGCTTCAATTCCATCTTCCTCATCCCCGTCAACTTCTACGGCCCACGCGACAATTTCGACCCCGAATCCAGCCACGTCATCCCCGCCATAATAAAAAAATGCCTCGACGCCGTCGAATCAAAAGCCGATTACGTCGAATGCTGGGGCACTGGCGAGGCATCCCGTGAGTTCATTTATGCAGCCGACGCCGCCGAAGCCATTCTGCTGGCGACCGAACACTACAACGGCCCCGAGCCCGTCAACATCGGCACCGGCTCGGAAATCAAAATAAAAGACCTCGCCGCAAAAATCGCTCGGCTGACCGGCTTTACAGGCCGAATCCGCTGGGACGGCTCAAAACCCGACGGCCAGCCGAGACGCTGCCTCAACGTCTCGCGAGCAAAACAACTCTTCGGCTTCGAGGCAAAAATGCCTTTCGATGAAGGCCTGAAGCGAACCGTCGATTGGTATCGCCGCTGGCGGGGCTAAGAATCCACAGAGTTGATTGTGTTTTGCCGGTCTTTTTTCCGCGGCGGTCAGTTCGTGAAGAAATCGAAGATGTCCCCGAGTTTGCTCGACGGCGCTCGGTAGATTTCCGTGTACTGGCATCTCGTACACGTTACCGTCGTGAACCGTTTCGACTGAACGTCAAAAATCTTGCTCAAAAATCCACCCGCTGCGCGAAACTCACCCACTTCACAGCCGGCGTTACCGCATTTCGCGCAGGTATAATTGAAATCTTTTGCCATCGTCTTTTCTGCCTTGACCGGTGGTACTGAAAAACGTAAGTCGCAAAATGCCTCAGCCCGCCAGAAACAGAGTCAAAGTCATATAGATTGCTACGCTTATTGAGTCGTTTGCCGTTGTCACCAGAGGCCCCGAGCTTATCGCAGGGTCGATGCCGACCCGACGGAAAACAAAAGGCAAAAAGAGCCCGAGCGTCGTTGCCACCATTATCGCCGAAAACATCGCTATGCTCAGGGCAAACATAATGTGGAATATCGCCACCGTCGCATCCATACCCCTGAAGTGCAGCAGAATTAAGCATACCGTCCCACCCACCACACCGCACACTAGAGCAACAACAAGCGCAATCCGCACCTCCCTTGTGAACACCTGGCCCACTTTTAGCGCCGCTAAGTGCCCCGTGGCCAGACCGGAGACCACAATTGCCGACGTCTGAAGTCCGGCATTGCCGCTTATCGCCGCTATCATCGGCGCAAAAGCCACCGCCGCCTTATAGACAAAGCTCATATGGATGTAGTCAAATTTTCTGCCGAACAATATCAGCACCAACGCGGTAACAGCCGTTCCGAACAGGCACGGCAAAAGCCACGTCATTCTAACCCTCGCGGCGTGGAGTATCGACATGTTCTCTAACTCGTCCGGGTCGGTGCCCGCCATCACGTACATATCCTCCGCCGCCTCCTCCTCGGCCACCTCAATTACCCGGTCCGCCGTGATTCTGCCGATAAGCCGGTGGTTTTTGTCCAGAACCGGAACTACAATCAAATCGTTCTTACTGAACACGTTTCGCACCTCTTCCTGGTCGGCGTCGGCGTTTACGTAAATCGTATCGGCGTCAATCAGCTCGCTTATCTTCGTTCGCTCGGGCTTGGTCAGCAGCAGGCGGATTCGGACGTCACCGAGAAATCGGCCTAACTTATCGACGATATAAACCGAGTAGAAATCCTCGTCAATCTCAGCGGCACGGATTTTTTGTACCGCCTCGCCCACCGTGGCGTCCTCCCGTACGCTGATGAGTACCGGGTCCATAATCCCGCCGGCCGAATCTTCCGAGTACGCCATCAGCTTCTTGATTCTCGCCGAATCCGCCGCTGATATGCTTCGCAGGACCTTCTCACGCAGTTGCTCGGAAAGCTCCGCCAGAAGGTCCGCCGCATCGTCCAGGTCAAGCTTTGAAAATATCGCCTGAAGCTCCTCCTCTGTCAGCAAATCGAAAAGCTCGTCCCGGGTCGCCTCATCGACTTTTTCGAGTACCTCGGCGGCGAGCTGTTTCTCGAACACGTCGAAGACGATTCGCCTTTGCTCGTTATCCAGCAGCTCCACCACCTCGGCCAAATCGCTGCTTCGCTGCCGGTTGAGCATGCGTCCGAGCTCGAAGGCGTCGCCGGCCTCGAGCATACGCCATGTCTGCTCAAGAAGTTGTTTCCGCTCGGTTGACATCTTAATTACACCTGCCGCTTCTTAAAATGACTTCACCTTACTTTCGGCACAAACTAACGTAATTTTCGTTCCCCGGCAACGGTTTTTTTGCTTTTTCGGCCCGCTCCCCTCCCGTCAAAGTTTTATCTCCTTGCGGCGTGCCTGTATGCAATACATCCCCAATCTGTGTAAATCCTGTCAATTTGTCCCCACCGCAGGGGGGTCCTGTCTGAAACTTTTCTTCGCGCCTTCGGGGCGGCGGCGATGGGATAATGCGGGGGGAGGCTTGAGGGGTCAGGTATTAGCGGCTTTTTGCATAAGCTCGTGTACCCACTCTTCGAAGAATATGGGGTAGAAGTGGAGTCTCTCGGTGGCGAGCCGGGCACCGTCTTTCGAGAGCCAGCCGGCGAACATATCCTCCTGAGCGCCGAACTGCTGTTTGATGCGCCTCTGATAGACGGCGGCGAGCATTTTTAGTCTCTGTTTTTTTACGACTTCGGATTGTCCCTGTCCGCGGAAGAAGGTACGAACGGCAGCGACATCTACGCCGTCGCCCGGAAAGAATGGTTTCAGTCGTTTCGGGAGCTTGCCGGGCACGACGAATGTGTCGTCCACAGATGAGTCGATTTCTTCGGGTTCGTAATGGATGAGAGGGTCGTAGAAGGCGGCGGCGGGGCTGTAATCAATTCTCATAGAGGCGAGGTGTGGAATGAAGATGTCCGGGCTTTTTCCGTTCTGGAGCAGATTCAGTGGGCCGTCGCCGATGAGGATTGAGAAGCAGGTTCTGTTGAAGTCTTTTCGATTGTAGCCGACGATTTTGTTGTATGCCTGCTGGAGCCATGGCAGGGTGATTTTTCTGACGTCGAAAATGAGCAGTCGCGAGGTGGTGGTTTGCGGTGCCATGGTGTCGATTTCCTGGATTCGCGGCTTGTACTGGTTGTTTTTGGGCAGTGCCAGTTGATAGAACCTTGTTTTAATGTGGCTCTGGAGGCGTTCGTAGATGTCGTCAGTGAGGACGGTATCAAGAGAGAGAATGTGTATTTTTGGTTTTCTCGCCCGGTGGCTCAATATGTCCGGTTCAGCATTCATCTTTCACCTGTGAACTGGTGTATTCCGGGGCTTGCCGGGGGTTCGTATCCGCATATCATAATTATAATGTGATTTGTCGCAAATCGCAAGGTTTTTTGTGTCGGGGTGCTGTTTTTTGGGGCAAATGGATGAGTGGGCGGGCAATCGCAGCAGAATCGCATTTGACGAACGAGGCGTCCGGGGTTATTTTTTATGCTGAGGTTGAAAAAGCGCAATTGGCATTTTGTTTTTAAGGAGAAAGATATGCGGGCGTGGAGATTGGCTGTTTTGCTGATTTGTTTTGAGTTTGTGCTTTTGCATTGTGCAGATAAGGGTGCGGCTGCGCCGAGTTCAAAAGAAAAGGAGGCAGATATGGCGGTTAAATTGCAGTGGTTCGGCCATGCGAGTTTCAAGATTACGGCCGGTCAGAACGTTATTTATATTGACCCGTGGAAGCTGAAAGATTTGGCTCACGATGCTACGCTGGTTCTCGTGAGCCACAGTCACTCCGACCATTATTCCGCACCGGATATAAAAAAGGTATGGAAGGATGGGACGAGGCTGATTGCATCGGGTGATGTTGTGGAGCAGCAGAAGGCCGGCGAGCCGTTGAAGCCGGGCCAGAAGATTAGCGTTGGTGACGTGAATGTGATTGGCGTGGCGGCGTATAATCTGAAGAAGAAATTCCATCCAAAGGCGAATAACTGGCTTGGCTTTGTGCTCGAGGTGGCGGGCAGTCGGATTTATTATGCGGGTGATACGGATGAGACGCCCGAGATGGATGCGTTGAAGAATATCGATTTGGCGTTGTTGCCGGTAGGGGGGACCTACACGATGAACGGCTCGGAGGCGGCCCGGGCGACAAAGCATTTTGGGCCTGAGCGCGCGGTGCCGTATCACTGGGGTGACGTCGTGGGCGACAAGAGTGACGCCGACGAGTTTGCCGAAAAGGCGGCGTGCGGGGTAATGGTCTTGAAGCCGGGCCAGACGATAGAGCTGACGGCGGATAAGTAGGAATTTTATTGTGCTCGCCGGCTCAACGTCCGGTATAATGCTCGGCAAGTTGAGCGTATTCTTTCGTCTCTCAGGAATACTCTCTAAGAACAAACGTGAGAGGCACGTAGTAGATTGACGGCCGGGTATAAGGCCAAGGAGAAGTATTGTGAGTACCGGTACAGTAAAATGGTTTAATGGTAAGAAGGGCTTTGGGTTTATCGTACCTGACGACGGCGGTGAAGACCTTTTCGTTCACCACTCCGAAATCAAGACGACCGGCTACGCCACCCTCGAAGAAGGCCAGCAGGTCGAGTTCGACATCGGACAGGGCAAAAAAGGCCCCTGTGCGGTCAACGTAATCCCAAAGTAAGCATCGCCGGTTTAGACCACGACAAACGGCTCGCATTGCGGGCCGTTTTCTACTTGCCCCTCCTCGCCGGCCCAGGCCCTGCTCATTCACTCAAGTTCTAATGCAGCATTACAAGGATAACAGCCGGAAGATGTCATTGCTGCAAAATCGAATCTCGGCCGGCGCTTCGACTTTTGTTTCGCTCCGGATTTGCCCAATTGTTCGCCTTCGGCAAACTGCTCGCAGTGACATCCCGGTGTGCGCCGGGCAGTTATCCGAGCAGATGGCTGAGGAGGATTTTGGCAGCGAGGGCGATGAGAACGATTCCGCCGAACGCCTCGATTCCTGATTCGAAGAAGTGGCCGAAATACTTGCCGACCGCTACGCCGATGCAGGAAAGAACAAAGGTTACAAAACCGATGATGAGAACGGCGGCGACAATCTGTTCGGTGATTAGTGACAGCGTTACGCCGACGGCCAGGGCATCGATGCTCGTGGCAACCGAGAGCATAAGCAGAACAGCCATATTGGCGGGGTCGTAGTTTTTTCTGTCGGATTTGATTTTTAGCGATTCGATAATCATCTTGACCCCGATTGCAGTGAGCAAAGCGAAGGCAATCCAGTGGTCCCAGGCGACGAGATAGCCCTTGACGGTATAGCCCGCGAGGTAGCCAAAAAGCGGCATAACGGCCTGGAAACCCCCGAAAAAGGCGGCCATCCGCAGGGCGTGGCGAACGCGGAGCCGCCCGTATGCGGCGCCGGTAACGATAGAGACCGCAAAGGCGTCCATCGCAAGGCCGACAGCGATGACTATTATTGTGAGCAATTCCATAACTTTCAGGATTCTACAGGTTCGAGAGCGAACAGCCCAATAAAATTGAAGTGTTAATTATCAGTATCTCTGGAGCAGGGCGAAGTTGAAGACGTGCTTGTAGGGAAAGTTCTGTGTGTGAATGATGCGGAAATCGAGGAGCTTAAACAGCGGCGAGAAGAGTCTTTTCAGCCCGGCTTCGGACGAAAGATAAATTGTGGTTTTGCGATTGCTTTTCCGGGTTTTTCCGGTTCCTTCAAAACAGGTATCTTTTTCGTTGAAACAGAGCGACAGGTAAAGCCCTTCGGATTGGAGATTGTGGTGAACGTCAGCGATGTATTTTTTTCTCTTTCGCGGCGGGATATGGTGCAGCAGACCCCAGTCGTAGATGAAGTCGAAGGGTTTATCGAATTGCGGGAAGTCCTCGAGGACATCGGCGATGAGGAAGCTGCACGCGACACCTTTTTGCTTCGCGATTTTTTTGCAATTTTTACAGCGGCAGGTGAAATGTCGATAGCAGTGACCTCGAATCCACAAGAGGCGAGATAGACGGCGTAGTTGCCGGCGCCACAGCCGAGGTCGAGTGCACGGCAGGGTTTGATTTCGCCGGAATTGACGAGGTCAACGAGCGGCTCAGGCGGCTTCTCGTGGTTCCAGGGTATTTCGCCGAGCGGGGTGTTTTTGTAAATATCGTCGAAGCGCCGTTGTGTTTTTATATTGGTCATTTGGGCAGTTTCCTGTCTTGATTTTTGGGTTTTATTTCAAAAAGCGTTATCTCGGGCCGGCACAAAAATCTTGCGCGGGGGGCGATACCGCCTTCGAGGCCGATTCCGCGGTTGACATAGACAATGGTCTCGCCGACGGTGTACATACCCGCTTCGTATTTCTTGCCGAATTTCGACAGCGTAATCAAGGCGCCGTAAAAAGGCAGGCGGATTTGGCCGCCGTGGGTGTGCCCCGACAGATAAAGGTCGATATTAAGCCCGGCGAGCGATTCGACGAGGTCGCTGTAGTGGTAGAGCAGGATGCTGAACTTGTCGTCAGGTAACGGTTCGAGAAATTTTCCAAACTCGTCAGGGGCCGGGACGCTGAAGCCGGCAAGATAAAATGTTTCGCCGTTCTTTTCGATACTGACGGTTTGTCCATCGAGCAGCTTAAAGCCGGTATCCGAGAAGAGGTCGAGTCGGCTGCGGTACGCTATATCTACATTTCCATAGACGGCGAATTTGCCCAGCGGGGCCTTGAGTTCGCTGAGGGTCCTTTTGAATCGCGGCAGGCCGGAGGCACTGTTGAGGCAGTCCCCGGTGAAGACGATAACGTCGGGCTTGAGGGAGTTCGTAATCTCGACGAGTTTTTGCTCGTTGAGCGGTTTCCTGTCGCAGTGGATGTCGGAGAACTGAACGAGTCGAAGCGTGGCGCATTGGAGTTTATCGGTCATGATTTCTATTTTTTTTAGCTCGACCCGGTATGGCTCGATAAAGAAACCATACCCGAGACATAACAGGCCGATTACAGCCAGCGCGTGTATCAGCAGTGCCGGTTTTGAAAAAAATATCGCCGGGCATTTTGCCTTGTGCATGCTCGCCTCTAAAAAAATAAAGAGCAGACAAGACTCGAGTATGAAAACGGCGAGGATTATTGCGAGCAAAACGCCAACGGAGATGAATTCGCTTCTGTGCATTCTATTGAGCGTCGATTATATTTTCCGTGGTGAGGTCTTCGGTGATTTTTTGGCCCGGCTTAACGACGAGGAAATCGGATTCGTTCCACCGGCCGTCGAGCAGTCGCTGCAGCAGTGACGGGTCGCCTTTTATTTCGTCGTAGTTCCAGTTGAGGTAGCCGGCGGCGTCTTTTGTAATTCGCTTTTCTTTGTCGGTATTGGGAAAGCCCCAGTCGATGTAGGTCGCCTGACTGTACTTTTTCATCCAGTCCTGTTCGGTTTCCATCAGGTATTTGGCGTTGTCCGGCCCGTATTTTTCGGCGTATTCTTTCAGGAGCTTTTCGTAACGCTGCCGGCCGGGCTGGGTGTCGGTCTCTATCCAGCCGGGGCTGAACCAGTATGTGCCGGGGTGGGAATCGAAGTATTGCCTGTATTTTTCCTTTGAGCCGAGCAGCAGTGTAATACAGTCGTGGCCCCTAGGGACCACAATGGGTATCTCTGCCGACAGACCGACAATCCCGTTCGAGCACAGGCCGTAGCCGAGCAGGGATGCGTCGTAGGCCCGGCCCTGAACATCCGTTGTTTTGTCCAGCGCCTTTTTAACCTCGGCGCAGAGCTTGTCGGGGGTATTGTGCAGACCCTGAGGCATCAGGACAATATCGATGCTGTTCGGCGAGCGAGCGGCGCAGTAATAGGCCTCACGCTGCATTACCTTACATATTATGAACTGAAAACGCATAAGCGATTGCCGATTTCCGATTCAAGGACTTTACGCACAAGAACTTAAAGCTGTTCGATATGGTAATTAAAAGAGGCCCGAAAAGTGATACCGACATCCTCTATATGCCGCTCACCGCATCGGCCAGGCCGGTGGCCTTTTGCGAGCCGACGATGAGGATGCGCAGCCAGCCGGGGAATCTCTGCACTTCGCGGAACAGAATGTTGTGCTCGTCTATCGATATTCCTTTCAGAATTTGTCACGGTTTACATCGCTTGCAGGGTCTTTTCCCGGCCTTCATTGCATCGTCTCTTGTCTTGTAAGTGACGAGGTTTTCGGGCAAGATGAGTTCGGCAAAGGGGCAATCGGGTTTGTGGAAAACCCTCGAATTTTTCGAGGCGACAAAGTTTGCTCCGGCAGTTTGCTGCACTGCTGCTTTTTTGTCGCCAGCCGAATCGGGTTTGGATTGGGTTTTTATGTCCTTTGCCCCGGCGGGCTGGTTGCCGATGTTCCCGGCGGCAGACCAGCATGTGATGAAGGCATCAGTCTGGTGGAGGACGATTTCGGTGACCTTTTCGGTTATCCTGTCAGCGGCGATAATCTGTATAGCGGGTTCGCTCTTCCAAACGTCAGCTTTGATGCTACATTTGGTTTGCTCGCAGAAACAGTTTCTGGCCAGTGACGTCTGGATGTAGAATACCCGGCTGTTGTGTTCTTCGATGTCAAGCGCGTGCATATTGACTCGCAGTTCAGGGATATCAGCTCTTCGCCACTCAAGATTCTCTATGGACTCGAATCTTCTTTTGAGGACTTTCAGAATATTGGGGTCCGTAACGTTTGAGTCGGCAACGTCGATGCCTGCTTCTTTTAGTTTGCTTGCTATCACGGCCTTGAGCTTATGGGAGAATAAACTGTGATCGTTATGCCTGAGAGGAATTTGGACAATGACAACATACACTTGACTTATCCCGGCTAATGCAATGTCTTGATGATTAAGCAGTGAGGGGCCAGGCGAGTTGCGAAGCTCGGTTTGTGCTAAGGCAACAAAGGTACAGAGCACCGCCAAGACTGCGACCGTAAAGATGTGTGTTTTTGCTTTCATTTTTGTCCCCTTCCATTTTTTGGTTTCGTGTTCGGGTTTTGGACCATCACGCAATCAGCGCGAAGGCATCGACGTCGATGACGGGACAGGCGAGGAAACCCTTCGTGCCGGCGACCAGAAGAATGTTAAAACCGGGCCATTTTGTCTGGACACCTTCGACCGGGCCTTGGGAACTCTGGAAGCTCTTCGTATAAATCTCCATTGCCGCGACTCCGATCACCTTTTCTGTTCAGTGTTTGACGGGTTTGCCGAGCTGCTTTTCGATTTCTCCCAGTTTTTCTTTGAGCAGCTCTTCTGTTTTTGCCTCGACGTTGAGACGCAGCAGCGGCTCGGTATTGCTGGGCCGGCAGTTGAACCACCAGTCCCTGAAGCCGACCGTAACGCCGTCGAGGTTGTCGATTTGTCCTGCAACGTATTTTCTGGCGAGCTCGTCCATTTTTGCCTGTTTGTCACCGACCTCGAAATTGATTTCCCCGCTGGCGTGGTATCTCCGGAGCGGCTCGATAAGCTTGCTTACCGGGACTTTTGCATCCGAAATAATGTTCAGTATGTGGGCGAGCGTAATGAGGCCCGAGTCGGCCCAATAGTTGTCCCTGTAGTAAAAATGTCCCGAGAGCTCGCCTCCGAAAACGGCGTGTGAGTCACGCAGGGCCTTTTTCATAAAGGAGTGCCCGACGCGCTCCCTGCGCGGTGTCCCGCCATACTTGATGATTTCCTCGGCGACGACCCTGCTCGAACGGAGGTCATAGACGATTGTCGATTTCGGTTCCTTTTTCAGAAAATACCCGGCCATAAGTGCCGTTATAAGGTCGCAGCCGACCGTCCGTGCCTTTTCGTCAACCATCATCAGCCGGTCGGCGTCACCGTCAAAGCAAAAACCAAAGTGACATTTCTTTTCTTTGACGACCGCCTTGAGCTCGGTGAGGTTCTTTTCGACCATAGGGTTCGGCTCGTGCTTGAAAACGCCCTTGTGCTCGAAGTTGAGCTTTCTTATCTGCAAAGGCACCTCGCCGAAAACAGCCGGGACCATCTTGCCCGCCATCCCGTTGGATGCGTCGATAGCTACCTTTAGTTTTCTGATTTTGGGCTGGAGAAACTTGAGAATATGCTCCCTGTACCGGCCTGTGAGGTCCTGTTTTTCCACCGTCCCCGTGCTTTTGCCCTTGGTATGAAGCAGAGACATCGCGATGTGCTTTATGTCTTTTAGCCCTGTGTCTTCACCGACCGGCCTTGCACCGGGGCCCGAGATTTTGAATCCGTTGTACTTCGCCGGGTTGTGTGAGGCCGTCACCTGGATGCCGCCGCATGTGCCGAGGTGATTGACGGCAAAGTAGATGTGAGGCGTATCGACCATTCCAACGTCAATGACGTCTATCCCGGCGGCGGTTATCCCCCCGATGAGCGCCTTTGCCAGCACGCCGCTGTGCGTCCTCATATCTCTGCCGATACATATCGACCGGGCGTTGGCACGACCTCTGTCGTAGCCGTGAAGGAGACTCGGCAGAAAACGGGCGGCGGCAGAACCGATTTTCCAGGCATCTTCTTCGTTCAACTGGCCGGGGTAAATGCCCCTGATATCGTAGGCCTTGAAAATTGCGGCATCCATAATTCGCGTTTCCATAAACTGTGCGGTTAAATACTCGGCTGCGGCACGGACACTGCCACTGTGTTCGACAGCCGGCTGTCGGAACTTCGGTACGCAAAATCGCCTTTCGGCTTCGTACCGGCCCGGACAATACTATACAGACAGGGCTTGTTCAATGTCAACGGCAAAGATACCGCAGACCGGCAGGGCCGGGCGGTGAGCAAAAAGTGCGTTTTTTTTGGTTAAAAAAGTGATTGTCAGACGGGATTGACATCGCTAAAATAGCCGCCGAACGTGAATGACAATCAGATTATGGGAGGACCGACAATGCGAACAAGCGAGGCGTCCGACAGGGTGAAAACCAACCGCGGCGGGTACAGACTGCTTTTAATGATGCTGCTTGCGATAGCGGTGGTGGTGGTTCTTTACATGGTGCGTAGCTGGGGGCCCGGTGTTGAGATAGGCACCGGAAAAACAGATACGACCCCACCCTGGAAACAATGGCAGAGGTTGCAGGTGAAGCTCCGCAAGGAGCCGGTCGGCAGGCCCACAGAGGAGCAGTTAGAGCTTTCCGAACCCATCGGCTTTACGGCAGAGGCATACGAGGGCGATGCCGACCGGGGACAGGTAGCTGTCTTTCTAACACCGGACGGGAACGTGGCGGGCGACTGGACGGGCCAATACTACATCACAAAGAAGCTCGACCACCAGGTAATAATGTCTCATTTCAAGGGCTGTATCGTGCCGTCTGAGGTTTACGAGGACGCAAACGAGCAGGACCCGTCGAAGCTGTATTTTATAGCAAAGGGGCCTTTTTCGATACTCGAAACGGATGCGGATTCGGGCCGGGTTCGCAATGTAACGGGCAGTATCTATGCGACGGGATGGGTGGACACAGAGCGGTACTTTACGGGCAAAATTACCATCACCTCCGACGAAAAGCATTTCAAGGCCTATTACTGGGAGGGGCCGTCAACGAAAAATACCGTAATGTCGCCGGCGGGTTTTGGTTTTTGAACCGCCGTCCGGATGTGTGTGTTTGTGCGCCGGCTGTGTGAAGCAAACGTATGAAAGGGGCTTTGGAATTAAGTTGACGGCTCAGGCGTGAGCGGATAGCATTTCATCTCGGTTTTTTGAAGGACTGGATTTTTCGATATGTGCTGCGATATGCGACGTTGTACAAGACGAGCCGTTTTAACGGTAATTATGTTGCTGCTCGGCGCTCTCGGCTGCGCCGGGCCAACGGGCAAAGAGGGTAAGCTGAACGTCTCCGCAGTGGACGGCGAGCTCGGTACAACAATAGGGATGCTGGCTGATGTGTTTCCGTACGGTGCGGTACGATTGAAGGGGTATGCTTTAGTCGGTGGTTTGAACGGGACGGGCTCATCACAATGCCCGGCTCCGATACGGGCTTACCTTAAGAAGTATATACTGCGGGAGTTATCGACCGGCAGAGTAGATATAGAAAAAATTATCGCCAGCAGCGATACGGCGGTGGTAACCGTTGAAGGCCTGATGCCGCCGGCGGCGTTGCGAGGCGAGCATTTTGACGCATTTGTAAGTGCGCTGCCGGGTACGGATACGAGGTCGCTGCAGGGCGGCTGGCTATACGGGGCGGACCTTTACGATGCGAGGCGGCTGGGTGTTGCGATAAAGTCCCTCGCTGCGGCCGAAGGGGCGATTTACACAGATATGCTGGGCGCAAGTACACCCAGCAACAAGACGGGATATGTGCTGGGCGGCGGGACGGTTCTGGAGCAGTACAAGATTAGTTTGATTCTTCGTGTGCCGGACTACAGGGCGGCAGGTGCGATTCAGAACCGGCTGAACGAGCTTTTCGGGTACGACACCGCCCGGGCGGTTTCGCCGGGACGCCTTGAGATAACGGTCCCGGAAAAATATAAAGACAACAAAGGCAGGTTCTTTGCGATAGTAATGTCAACATATATGTCTGAGACTCCGGAGTTGACGGCCAAAAGGATAATGAATTTTCTGGGTAAGCTCGCCACCTCGGACGAAAAGGCGGCCAGCGAGGTAACGCTTGAGGCGATAGGTACCGCCTGCCTGGATAAGCTGGCTGCGCTGACGAACTCGTCTAATCCGGAGGTTCAGCTTCGTGCCGCCAGATGTATGCTGAATTTAGGCAGCGACCGGGGATTTGAGCTGCTTCAAGAGATAGCCCGGGACAGAACGTCGGCGTACCGCATCGAGGCCCTGCAGGCGATAGTATCGGCAGGCAAGAGCAATGATGCGGCGGCAGTGGCCAGGCAGCTCGCACGGGACGAAGACTTCGACGTGAGATTGGCGGCGTACAAGGGCTTGAGCAAGCTCAACGACATAACGATTAGCCGCCGGATGGTTGCGGACAACTTTTATCTTGAAGAGGTATCGCAGTTCGGCCGCCCTGCCGTGTACGTCTCCCGCAGCGGTCAGCCGAGCGTGGTTTTGTTCCGCGCACCGATATACTGCCGCAGCAACATATTCGTACAGTCTTCGGACGGGACGATAACGATAAATTCGGCGCCAGGTCAGGACTACGTCTCGATAATGCGCAAAAATCCCAAAAGGCCCGACGTGATAGCGCAGTTGAAAAGCTCCTTCAAGCTCAGTGATATTATTCGAACACTGTGCGAAGAGCCGACGCCGCACGTAGAACAGACACGGTTGGGATTGGGCGTTTCGTATTCGCAGTTGATAGCGCTTTTGCAGCAGATGAGCGACAAAGGCGCTATAGATGCAGAGTTTCACGCGGGCGGCCTGCCTAAAATCGGCGTAAATATCAAGAAGTGACGGGTTTCCGGCCGATAATAGTATCATTCGCATAAATCGAGCCGGATGATTATACCGGCTGTTTGTCCTGATTTGTGGTGACTACAAATGAAGCTTGAGAAAATTGTACTGGACGGGTTCAAGAGCTTTGCGGACCGGACGGAGTTCACTTTTAACAATCCCATTACCGGTATTGTCGGGCCCAACGGCTGCGGCAAGAGCAACGTTGTCGATGCGGTCAAGTGGGTATTCGGCGAGCAGAGCGCAAAGAGCATGCGCAGCGGCCGGATGGCGGACGTGATATTCTCGGGCAGCAGCAGCAGAAAGCCCGCCGGCTCGGCGGAAGTCAGCTTGTTTTTGTCGAACACGAACGGAACGGGCCGGATTGCGATAGACGCCGACGAGGTCCAGATTACGCGCAGAATATACAGAAGCGGCGCCAGTGAGTACCGGATAAACAACAAGCTATGCCGGCTCAGAGACATCAAAGAGCTTTTTATGGACACCGGCGCAGGGGTCGGGGCCTATTCGGTAATCGAGCAGGGCCAGATAGAACGGCTTTTGACGTCGTCGTCGAAAGAACGGCGGGCAATATTCGAGGAGGCGGCAGGGATAAGCAAATACAAGGCGCACAAGACCGAGGCGCTGCGAAAATTAGAGCGCACCGAGCAGAACTTGCTTCGTCTCGCGGACATCTTAGGCGAGGTGGCAAGCCGGCTTCGCAGCGTCAAGCTGGCGGCGGGCAAGGCACGCAACTACCTGACCTATAGTCAGCGGCTCAAAGAGCTTCAGGTCAATTACTCTCTGGCCGAGTACGACAAGATATACACAACTCAAACAGAGAAGAAAAGGGCACTGGATGAGGTTGAAAAGCAGTTTGCCGCGGCCGCGGCGGAGGCGGCAAAACTCGATGCAAACGTCAGCGAACTGGCCCAGAGAATAACAGAGGCCGAGAACGAGATAAACCGCACGGATAATTCGCTGGTTGCCGTGCAGAGCAAAATAGAGCAGCTCTGTCAGAAAATAGAGTTTTTGCATACGAGAATGCGGGAGCTGGAACAGAGGAAGGCATCGGCTTCAGAGCGCAGCACCAAACTTAACCGCCAGCAGAAGCTTCTGGAATCGGACCTGGCAAAATGCGAGCGTGAGCGGGCCGAAAGCGAGAGGGCATTCGAGGAAAAAAACAGGAGTATCGAGCAAATCGAACAGGCGATAAGCGAGTTCAACGGCCAATGCGCCTCGCTTGAGCAGGAGCTTGAGGATGAGAAGTCGGGCATCATCGATATAGTGCGAAGAACGGCTCAGCTTCATAACGAGGTCCAGAGCATATCGGTCTATCGCAGCAGCTTGTCGAGCCAGAAGGAGCGTCTGGCGGGCCGGGCGCAGACCGCTAAGTCGGAGCTTGAGAATCTGATGACCGCCGAGGCCCAATACAACGCCCGACTGGCTGATATCGAAAAGGTTTTAGCCGAGCTTGATGAGAAGCTCAACGACAAACAAAGGCAGGCGGAGCAGAACAACAGACGGCTCGAAGGCGACCTCAAGCGGCTGGGCCACAGCAAAGAGGCCCTGAGTGCTTTGAACAGTGAGTTTGACATTTTGACGGATTTGGAGAGACGCAGAGAGGGACTCGAGTCCGGCGTAAAGGAGATACTCGATGACCGCAGCAGGTTCGATTACGTCGAAGGGCTTGTTGCAGATATTATATCGGCGGAGATGGAATATGCGCCGGTGGTCGAGGCGGTTTTGGAAGGCAAGACCGACGCCGTGGTGGTCAATAATACCAGTCGGCTTCTGGCCGACCGTGAGCATCTCGAAAAACTCGGAGGAAGGGTGAGTTTCATCTGTGCTGACCGGACCGAGCCGTTTGTTGACACCGTCGATTTGTCTGAGATAGAGCAAGTTAAGGGCAGGGTTGTCGAGTTTGTGCGATACGAGGACGGGTATGCGCCGTTGGTGTGGCAGCTTCTGGGGAAAACCATTGTCGTCGATTCGATTGAGACGGCGGTGGGGCTTACAAAACGGTTGGGAGGCGGTTACGAATTCGTAACGCTCAGGGGCGAGTATTACAACGGCGACGGGACAATCCGACTCGGGCCGATAGGAAAATCGGCGGGCCTGATATCACGCAAGAGCCGGCTCAGACAGCTTGACGGGATAATCGATGAGATTAAGGGACAGATAAAGCAGCTCAAACAGGAGATTGAGACAGGCAGGCGGAGCAATGAGCACACCATGAAACTGTGCCAGGACCTGCGGACGGCTGTCTATGAGGCGAATACGGAAAAGACACAGGTGAACTCGCGGATTGGTTCGCTCCGGGAGAATATAAAACGCCTGAGGGCCGAACAGCCCCTGATAGCGAGCGAAATGGATATGTTAGCCGAGCAGATAGCTCAGTCCGTTCAAAAGGAATATGACTCGAAGCAGAAACTGGCCGAGCTCGAGCAGGTCAACGCCGAGCGGAACGAGCGAATCAAACAGCTTGAGGCCGCCTATGTGCAGCGCAAAAGCGAACTGCGGAAACTGACGGATTCGCTTACGGAGTTGAAGATAAGCGCAGGTCAGATTGCCGAGCACAGCAGCGCAGCGGCGGCGACGATTGCTTCACTGACCGGCCAGACGAGGGCAAATGCCGCCGCGACCGAGACGGCCCGGCAGGAAACAGAGAGCTGCAGCCGGCAGGCGGAGCAGGCACAAAGGGACATTTTGGCGAGCGAGGCGCAGGTCAGCGAGCTGTTTGTAGCCAAAGAGCAGCGACAGCAAAGCAGCGGCGTTCTGCGAAGGCAAATAGACGAGCTGAGCAATGAGAGAAATCGGGCAGAAGAGCTTCTCAGACAAAAGCATGCCGGGCAGAGCGAAATCGACGAGAGAATCGGCGAGCTTAAAATAGAAACAGGCCAGCTTGAGGTCAAATGCCAGGATTTGATTAACAGGGTGCGCGACGAGCTGCAGATAGACTTAGTCGAATCGTACCGGACATATCAGGACAGCGAGGTGGATTTCGAGCAGGTAAGGGCCGAGATTGCCGAGCTTCGGGGCAGGATCGAACGGCTGGGCAATGTCAATATCGATGCTATAGCCGAGCAGGAAACCCTGGAGCAGCGATATGAGTTTTTGAGCACGCAGGTTCAGGATTTGAACAGCAGTAAAGGACAGCTCCAGCAGCTTATCAATCGATTGAACCGGCTCAGCAGGGAAAAGTTCACCGAGACGTTCGAGCTGGTGCGTGGGCATTTCCAGGAGATATTCCGCAAGCTGTTCGGCGGGGGCAAGGCCGACATCGTGCTCGAAGATGCCGAGGACGTGCTTGAGGCGGGTATAGAGATAACGGCCAGGCCTCCGGGCAAACAGACGCGGAGCATATCGCTTCTGTCGGGCGGCGAAAAGGCGATGACGGCGATAGCGCTGTTGTTCAGCGTCTTCAAGGCCAAGCCAAGCCCGTTTTGTTTTCTGGACGAGGCGGATGCGGCGCTGGACGAGGCGAACAACGAGCGCTTCAATCTGCTGATAAAGCAGTTCCAGCATGATTCTCAATTCATAATCATCACTCACACCAAACGGACGATGAGTATGTCGGATGTGCTTTACGGGATAACAATGCAGACTAAGGGCGTGAGCAAGAAAATTTCGGTGAGCTTCGAGAGATACAAAACCGCCCCGGCGGCGTAGGCCGGAGTTCGTATCTCGTCGCTCGTATTGCGTAAACAGATGAAAAAGTGCCCTTTTTGTGCAGAAGAAATTCGGGACGATGCGATAAAGTGCCGGTATTGCGGCGAGCTCGTCATACTGGCGCCGCAGCCGCAGACAAAGTGGTATTTTCGCACGTCCCGTATTGTGCTTGCGATTTTGATTGTAGGCCCTTTTGCGCTTCCTTTGGTGTGGTTCAATCCGCAGTATAAGCCGGCAACCAAAATTATCGTAACGGTTATAGTAATAGCCCTTACGGTTTTGCTTTCGCTGCTGACCCTGAGCGTGTATTGCGAGCTGGCAAGGGAAATAGAAGGGCTGGGGATGTAAACTCTCATTTCGCTCTGCGCAGTACGCCCTGCGCCGTCGTCCGAGCCGATAAACTCGAACCGGCAGTTCTCGACGATAGTGGCGCCGGTAATCTGCAGGCCGTAGCTTCTCTGGTGTCTGAATCCGATATTTCGGACGGTGCAGTTCGAGACGGCCAGGCCGCCGGTTGTTGTTGACGCCTCGACGACCGCATCGTTCGGATTGATGCCGCCTGGCGCCCAGAGATACACCTTGCCGTTCGCTTGGTCGTAATAGTATTCAGCCGGTGCGTCGAGCTCTTCGAATTTATTGTCGAGATAGAAACCCCAGCCGTTCTTGTCGTATGGTTCGACGGCGATGATGCTCTTGTCGCCGAGATATAGCCGCCCGGTAGAGGCGACATAATCGAGAATTCCCATGGTCTCGTACCACCAACTGTGCCCGTTCCATCGCATATTTGC